>JBKDHQ010000148.1:0-18120 GCA_046336365.1 Neisseriaceae bacterium | reverse complement strand
ATCTTGCTTTTGCATGTGGTGATTCAATACTTAGAACTCAATTATTTAATTTACTCACGGGACAGCCAATAAAATCAAGCTCTAAGATACAAAATATAATGTTAAATTTTTAAAGATCTAAAAAATGTCAGGTAATAAGCTGGTGGATGTTTTAAGGAGTTGAATATTACTTACAACTGTATTATTTACCTATGGAATATTTGCAGCTAACTACTTAATGCGCCACACACTTGGAGCAGTAATATTTCACTACATTGTAAAGAGTAAAGGTCTCAAAGCTAATTTATGCTATTTAATGATTATTATGAGCATTTCAAAATTTATATTAAGAACATGACCCACATTAATTCATGAGGTGTTTACTCAAGTTTACTATTTTAAATCATTGAGGATTTTCTAAGCTATCAATAAAGTCTTTAACTTGTGTACTTCGTTGCTGTGTAAGCCATAAATTCCAAATATAGTTAGGTAATTTCGGGTAACGCATATTGGCAAATTTTATAAAATCTTTAGTCCACTGTGACCATTGTTTTTGAACCTCAATCTCACTATTCCAATCCAAATTTATCATAATATCCATTTTTTTATATTGATTAAAAGCTGCTTTTGCCTTATGATCTAAATTATTTAACTGACCTAACGCTTTTTTGTAATCTTGTTCTGAACCAGTTGGAAATTTACCTTGTTCAAATTGAGTAAGCGATAGAATCAAGTCACCTTTTAATGAAATCGCTCTTTCAACTTTATCAAGCTCCATATTTCTATTATATTCACTTGATCCTCCGGTGTCTGTGCCATGAATCTCTGTACTAACTTGTTGATCGGCAAAATCAGCAAATTTTTCTAAAAGCTGATTCAACTCTTTTTTTTGTGTTACACTATAATTTTTAAGTAAATCATTTACATTACTACTCTGCATGTCAGTTTCGAAATCGTTACACATACCTGGTAATGCATGCCAATCTTGATCCGCTGGATCATCTATACTACTGTTCCCTTCCCATATTAATTCTGCCTTGTTCTTTATACAAAAATCATAATATACATCATAACTACGCTTGGACACAGGATACTTTTTTAGATTTTGTATGTATTGTATATCTAAGCCAAGCATAGAGTTATTGTTATATTTAGAACAGGCAACTTTAGTAGCTAAATCTATATTACGTTTAACTTCCTCACCATTTGCATAAACCATTACTAAAATATTTGCAGTATCAAACAAGTCAAAATCATCACTACTGGTATTAGATAGAAACTCTATCAAAGCACATTTACGGGCCTTAGTATAATTTATATGTGTATTTATTCCATAATATAAATTACGTGCATTACATCCTTTTAGTGCTTCTCTATCTTTTGCTGTAGGTAAATCGTTTTTAGGAAATTGAAGCTTAGATACCCGATTACATATTTGATTCTCTTTAGCATTTAAAACTGAAATCTTAGCACTAGCAAAATTAATTAAAGCAAAAGCACTAACAAGCAAAATATGCTTTCTAATTTTCATATAATGGTCTTTGATATAAACAATAGTAAATTCAATCTAATTACTGTGCTTCAACGGAAGCTAAGGCAACCATATTAACAATTCTTCTAACAGACGATATTGCACTTATTACATGAGCTGGCTTTTTTAATCCCATCAAAACTGGACCTACTGTCACTCCATCTGAAGTTGAGACTCTCATTAAATTATAAGCAATATTTGCTGCTTCAATATTTGGCATAACCAATAAGTTAGCAGAATTCTTTAACTTAGAATCTGGCATTACTTGCTGTAAAATTGATGGAACTAAAGCTGCATCACCATGCATTTCTCCATCAATTTCTATTTCTGGATGAGAAGCTTTCAGCATCTGCACTAACTCACGCATTTTTTGTGCACTTTCTGAACACATATCAGAACCAAAACTACTATGAGATAATATTGCCACTCTTGGTCTAATACCAAACCTTTGTATAGATTTCATAGCATTTAAAGTGATATGATAAAGTTCCTCAACTGAAGGATTATGATTTACAAATGTATCTGTAATAAATAAATTTCCAGTCGGCAAAATTAAAGCATTCATTGCTCCTGCAATCTGTTCTGGATTATTATAACCAATTATATCTCGCAAAATTTTAAAGTGGTCATAATATTTGCCAAAAGTACCACAAATTAAAGCATCCGCAAGACCCATATTTAATGCTAAAGCTCCAATTAGTGTAGTATTACGCGTAACCTCTCTTTTTGCTGATTCAGGTGTTATCCCTTTAAATTTAGTTAATTCATAATAAGCAGTCCAGAACTCTTTAAATCTACTGTCATGCTCATTATTAATAACAGTAAAATCCACATCTGGTTTAATACGTAACCCTAAGGATTCAATTCGTTTCTCTATAACAAATGGTCTACCTATTAAGGTAATTTTAGCTAACTTTTGCTCAATTATCTCTTGTGTAGCACGAAGTACTCTTTCATCTTCACCTTCACATAAAATAACATGTTTTGGATTTTTGCGTGCCACATTAAATACTGGACGCATGAACATATTAGACTTATATATGTATAAATTCAATTTATTAGTATATGCTTCAATATCTTCAAAGGGTCTAGATGCTACACCACTATCAATTGCTGCTTTAGCAACAGCAGGAGCGATCACTCGTATTAAGCGGGGGTCGAGTGGGCGCGGAATTATATAATCACGACCAAATCTAATATCAGCACCACCATAAGCATTTGCCACAAGATCACTAGGAATTTGGGTTGCCAAATCAGCTATTGCTTGGACTGTAGCAACTTTCATAGCATCATTAATACGAGTTGCACCTACATCTAAAGCTCCGCGGAAAATATACGGGAAGCATAATGCATTGTTTACCTGATTTGGATAATCACTTCGTCCTGTTGCCATAATTGCATCTGGTCTTACTTCTTTTACCAATTCCGGCATAATTTCAGGAGTTGGGTTAGCTAATGCAAAAACTAATGGATCTTTTGCCATTTTTTTAATAGCATCAGCACTAACAGTACCCGGGCCTGATAACCCTAAAAAAATATCAGCATTATCCATAGCATCACATAAAGTACGATAATTAGTTTTTTGGCAATATTGCTGCTTTGTTTTATCTAACTTTTCATCACGCCCTTCATAAATAACCCCCTTTGAGTCACAGACATAAATGTTCTCTTTTTTTGCTCCCAGCTGCACTAGCAAATTTAAGCATGCAATTGCTGCAGCACCAGCACCTGACACAACAATTTTGACTTTACTCAGATCTTTATCAACAATTTTTAGACCATTAATTATTCCAGCAGCTACAACAATTGCCGTTCCATGTTGATCATCATGAAATACAGGAATTTTTAATCGAGATTTTAATTTTTCTTCAATTTCAAAGCACTCAGGAGCTTTAATATCTTCAAGGTTTATCCCACCGAATGTTGGTTCTAAAGCAGCAACTATATCAACAAATTTATCTATATTAGTCTCATTTACTTCAATATCAAATACATCAATACCAGCAAATTTCTTGAATAAAATCCCCTTACCTTCCATAACTGGCTTACCAGCTAATGCACCAATATTTCCTAAACCTAGTACTGCTGTGCCATTGGTTATAACAGCTACTAAGTTACCTTTATTAGTATAATCATATGCAGTTAGTGGATCTTTCTCAATTTCTATACAGGGAGCAGCAACTCCAGGCGAGTACGCAAGAGATAAATCTCTTTGTGTAGCAACAGGTTTAGTAGAAACAACCTGCGTTTTACCAGCTGTAGGTAGCTTGTGATATTCTAAAGCATCTTTAATTAATTGTGAATCCATGTTAAATTTGTCTGACATTCGTACTAACTCCATTAGTATTATTTTTTATATAAGACTATATTTTACTATGTATTTGCAGCTATTTTGTAAAAATACTTTTTGCAGTGCAATGACTTTGGTATAATACTTCATCTTAACAAATAAAAGATAAAATTAAATGCGTGTTCTAGGCATTGACCCTGGTCTTAGAAAGACTGGATTCGGTATAATCGAGATTGTAAATAATAAACCGATTTACATTGTATCTGGCGTAATTTCTACAATATCACAAGAAAGTTTACCAGATCGATTAAAGGTTATTTTAAATGGCATAAATGAAGTTATTAGTAATTATAAACCCAGTATTGCATCAATTGAGAAAGTTTTTGTTAATGTAAATCCACAATCCACTTTATTATTAGGTCAAGCTCGTGGAGCAGCAATTTCTGCATGTGTTTTAAATAATCTCATAGTTTCAGAATATACTGCATTACAAATAAAACAATCTGTAGTAGGTTATGGGCATGCAGAAAAATCACAAATCGTTAAAATGGTAAAATACCTGCTTAGCTTAGATGGCTATCCACAAACCGATGCAGCAGATGCATTAGCAGCAGCACTATCCCATATTCATTATGCTAAGTTATGTAATATGTTTAATATGAAAATCACACGTGGTGGTAAGTTTACTAAATAACCAAACTTTACAATATGATGTATTTGCCGTTTTAGCCATACAGTACCTAAATCCTCACTTTTTCATATTACCTTTTATGATACATAGGTTATAAATTTATTTTTTAATAAAAAAGCTGGTGAGCTTCAGGTATATAACTCTTTATTTTACATTTGTCACTCATGACATAATGATTTAGATAACTCCTGCAATTGGTTAGATTGTTTTGTTAGATACTCTAAATCAGTCCAGTTAATTAAATTCCCAGAAAACTTTCTAAAACCAAAAGATTCATGAGTATTTATAGCTTCTTCATTTGTAGACCTTGTATGAAGAAAGATTCTTTCAATATTAGGCAATATTTTAAAAATAGAACTAATAAGTAACTTATTTAATTCACGATGAGGCTCTAATGGCATAACTCCATCATATAAGGCCACTTTAACAGTAGCGTAATCATATTCTGAAGTTATTAAAAATTGGGCCATCCCTAAAGGCTCTTCGCTATTTGATTCTCTTACTATAACAAATAAGTGAATATCATCATCATTCGAAAATTTTGTCCAATCAGTTTCTATAAAAAAGCTTTTTAAAACAGCTTTGATCTGTTTTTCTACATTAACCCAGTCAGTATTCCCTACCCCATCTTTTAAAAGAGGCTCTAATGACGCTAAAAACATTTCATTTTTTACATTTTCTGGATATTTTTTGGCAAACTGTAATTCGATTTTTGCATAAGAATCAATAAGTAATTGACTTAAGCTCTTTATCTTTTCAGAAAGAAATTGTGATTTTGCATCAATATATTCCCATTCAATTATTACGTCTACCCCACAAGAATCTACAGCACAAAATTTTTTATTTATTTGCATTGCAATCGCATTTCTTGCATCAGATAACCATGTGGTAGGATTTTTTTGAGATTCTTTTAAATTAGACATCTTACCCTCATTCAATTAATTTTATTACGTTATATAACACTCTTATTATAAAATTTACTCATATAATAGTACATCTAAACTATTTATAAGCTCTATAGGATATAACTCCGTTAGCATCTTATAAATATTAAGGGATGGCTATAAAAATATCAACTTCTGCATTTATTGGATCATATGCTTTTTCACTATATACTTCAAAATCAGCTGTATATGATCTGGCAATTCCACTATTCCAAATCTGTTTCCATTCATTATAAACGATCCCGTTATTTAAGTTGCCCTTTGCTGTATACTTATTATAATCCCCGCCATTAAAATTCCTGCCTAATAACCCCTCAGGAATTTCATTTAAATCAGAAACTTGACACCCGAGAATAGCAGTATAATCACCAGTATAATCACCCGCATAATCAGTATATACACAATATATAGAATTATTAAGTTTATTTGGAATCTGTGATAGCAAATTTTCTGACATAAATTTACCCCACAGACCCTGCATTTCTTGAGTTAACTTTTGTGGATCATTATTGTTAGTTCTTACAGAAATACCAATAATATTAAAAGGGTTTACTATTTGTTTCATATACATTAATCCTTTCTTTAATTAAAATTTATTTTCCATATTTAGCATTAGCTTTAATTCTTGGTTGAGTATCAACTATTTTAGAAATAATAATATTATTAAGAGTATCATCACTTTTTTTAGAAGCAACTTTAATTGCTTGCTGGTACTTGGCTAAAGCCATCTTCAAATTGCCTAAAATATATTGTTGATTTCCTACTGCATAAAGGTATATCTGTTGATTATTTAAATTAGCATCTGAGTAAATAAAAGCAATCCTAGTCCAAATATCAGTATCATTAGGATATTTAATTGATAATTCATGTAACTCACTTGCTGCTTTTTTATATTGTTTAGCACCTATTTCAGTATCAACTTTACCAATCCATAGCCCTTTATAATCCGGATATATTGATAAAGCTTGGTCATAAACTTTGCTAGATGCTTTATAATTATTCATTTTTCCGTATGCTTGTGCTTTTAAACTATAAAAAGCTGGATGATTACTAATAGTATTATCACTAATTTTATTTAGATATAATAAAGCATTAGATGGTGAATCATTACTTAAATAAGTAAAAGCTAAGCCATAATATATAACATTTATATCAACATATCTTTTGGTTTTAAGCGCTTGTTGGTAATAGTTAATTGCAGAAGCTATTCCTAATTGTCTAACTCTGCATTTTTCACGCATCATTAGAAAAGTTTTACTATCTGGTTTCATTTTTGCTGAAAGAGTGTTTGCTCTTAATTCAGCTTCACTTAATCTTTCTAACGTTACTGGATGTGTCTGTAGAAAAGCTAAAGCATCATTATTGTTAAATTTATTAACACTATTTAATTTGCCAAAAAAAGCTGGCATAGCATGGGCATCGAACCCTGCATTATACATAATTTCTTGACCAACACGATCAGCTTCACGCTCAAAATCACGAGAAAAGGACAAAATATTTTGAATGGCAAGACCTTGTCCGCTACTTGCAGCTACAATTGCTGCACCAGGATTAATCGGAGCAAGTAAAGCACCAGTTAATACTCCAGCTAGTGCCAACCATTGGTTTCGGTTATATACAGAAATATTTCTAAAAATATGGTGTTGAACAATATGTCCAATTTCATGAGCCATAACCCCAGATAATTCTGCTTCAGAATCAGTTGTATAAATTAATCCATTATATATACATATAAAGCCGCCCGGTAGCGCAAAGGCATTTATCTCTTTACCTTTAACTGCATAGAACTTAAATGGCTGAATTGTAGCTAATGATGAAAAACTTACAAGTTCTCCACCAAGAGAATTCAAATAAGCATTAAGATCATAATCTACTAACATATCTCCACGATTAGCAATTTGCTGAATAATTTGTTGGCCTAAAAACGTTGCATCTTGCTGGCTTAAATTAGTTCTATCAGAATCACCAAGATCGGGAAGAAACTGAGAATATTCAGAAGTTAACGAATAACTAGTATTGATAGCTAAACCCATTAACATAATACTTATGATTAGACGTAAAAATCCACAACGAGCAATATTTTTAATAATAGCTAGCTTTTCTAGTGGAGTTTTAGACTTTAGTTTAAATAGCAAATCAATAAATTTTCTAAAATGGCTATGCTCTCTCATATAAAAAAATCTATATTTGATAAAAATTTTTCTTATTATGAGCATATAAACTAATGCGTGGAATATAATTTTTATGTAATTTGCAAGTTTTAGCAAAATTAAAAGTAAATTCTGTTACTCATTTTGGCATGAGTATAGTTATTGTTGCAAAATTTAGGAAATTAATGCATAATCTTGCGTACAAAAACTTGCTATAGAATAAAAATTATATCTCATGTATTATTTAATATATAATTTTATAAAGTGCAGATTCAAGTATGTATAATATGCAAATCGATCTTATCCCAGATTGGCTTTATTAGTAATTAACAGCACAACGAATGCTTTCAATATAATTGTGTAGCTAAATTATCTAAATATTTTTTAATCTTATCTTGAACATCTTTATCTGAACTATCTTTTACTGGAGACATAGTTAAGATAGTATTTTGTGCACCAGGTGTAAGCTTAATAATATACTCTGCATTAGGCATTTGGATGGTTTTGCCTGAACTAGATCCAAAAACCCTACTAAAGAACCCGTCTGTTGGCACATCTACCTGAGATTGTAAAGAATATACATAATATTCACCAGCAGTTCTATTCTTATCGGCAATACCTAATCCTGCTCTTTCCAAAGCTAAACCTGTTCTCCACCATGCTCTATCAAACTGATCATTAATAATTACCCTTCCATTTTGGGCAGTTACACGTTTTAACGCTACCGTTGATTCTGCTGTAACCTCTTGTTTAATAGCTTTAATTTGCAGCGGTTTTACTCCAGTGAAAGCCATAAATTGTGTTAAGAACTCTAACTCTAACTGAGGATTTGGTGGTAAAGGCATCCACTTTGTAATCTGTTTATCTGATGTCTCTCGACTTGAATTTAATAAATGCCCACAACCAGGATACACTTCAATCATTTGTCTATCAGTAACAAACATTTGTACATTCTTACCATTTTGCCACAATAATATTCTGAACATATATTGCGATGGCATACTATACATACTACCCCAACCGACCCACTCAAAGATAGCTCGTACATCTGTTTGTTTAACATTATTATTTCTAGATGCCCAATCAGTTTGAATCACACCAATATTTTGATTTTGATATTTAACGGTAAGACCATTTTTAGATAAAAAATCCAATACAATAGGCCACATAGAATCTACTGTCTTATTTTCTAGTACTAGCCAACGTTCTGAGCCACCTTGTTCAATTTTCATACCACTAATATCACTTATGATATATTTCGGCTTTACTTCATTACTACTAACCATTTTATAATCTGAGTTTGCAGAAGGTACATTAAGACCTGGTGGTACAACCAAATTTGGGGATTTAGGCTTTAATGTGTTACCTTGCGAACTATAAGTTGTATCTGGACTATAATTAGCACATCCACTAATTAAAGTTAATATAAAAAAAACAGGTAATCCACATCTAAATAAGTTATTCATGTCCTAGTTTATTTCCTCATCTAACTACAAAACTTCTCTATAGTTGTTCTAACAATTAACCGAGACTTCTCACTTAGAGTAGTAAGTGGCGATCTCAAACATGGCGTTTTTATCAATCCTTTATGATATAAGGACCATTTTATAGGGATTGGATTAGTTTCGATAAACATATCTTCATATAATTGTATAATTTCATTATTTGCTTCTATTGCTAAAAGCTTATCTCCAGAAATAGCAAAATGGCACATGCGGCTCATCTCTCTAGGAACTAAATTACTTACAACAGAAATAACACCATCTCCTCCACATAACATAAAAGCTAAAGAAGTAGCATCATCTCCAGAAAATAGCATAAATTCTTGAGGTTTATGTTTAACCAAATAACATAGACGAGCAATATCTCCAGTTGCATCTTTTAAACCGACAATATTTTTAAAATCATTTGCTAATCTTAATGTGGTTTTATCATGTAAATCACAGCTAGTTCTACTTGGTACATTATATAATATGATTGGTTTATTACTAATTTTAGCAATTTCAGCAAAGTGGTTATATAACCCATCTTGAGTTGGTTTAACATAATAAGGAGTAAGTAACATTATATAGTCTACATTTGATATTTCATTTATCTTTTTAGCACATATAATTGCTTCAGAGGTATTAGTTAGATTAATGCCTACAATTATTTTTACCCGATTTGCATTCTTATTTAATACACAATCTATAATTTTAAATTTTTCTTCCATTAATAATGTCAAAGATTCGCCAGTTGAGCCTAAAACTACTAAACCACTAACTCCATTTACAATTTGAAATTCAACTAAACTCTCCAAAGACTCATAATCAACACTCCCATCTTCTTTCATCGGGGTTACCAATGCAGTTATTGTCCCACTTAACATTTATTTACTCCAAAATTTATTTTTTAAACGTATTATTATAACATAACCTTAATCATTGTCGTGGTCGATGCGTATTCATCTTCCTGGTATTTCTTATACGCTGCTTCTTATTCACCCCAGAATTATTAACACTTTCCGTAGCTCCTATGAGTTGAATATTTTGAATATTAACCTTTGGATTTAAAATATTTCCAGCAATTGAAACCGGAATCACTACTAAACTTATCTGTTGAGTATTTTTAGGTAGTGCACTTTTAATATTTAGATTATAATTCAATGTATCATTAACAAAATTTAAATTACCAAAACCATTTGCAATTACATATGGTGACGAGAATTCTATCAGTCCATTATCGCTTATTCCATTAATAAATTTAAATCTAGCTCTCATCTGATTAAATATAGTGGATTTATTTGTAGTTAACGTATTACTTTCAGGGTTAACAAATAAATTAAAATCTACTCCTTGGAATGCTCCATTTTTTGCTTCAATAAACACATTACCACTAATTTTCCTATGTATATCATCATAGTTTTTAACATTTTTTGCAACAGCATCAAACTTCATATTAGCAGTACCGCTTATTGCTCTTATATTAAAATAAGTACTTAACATATTTTTTAAACTTAGATGGCTAATCGTTTGTTTTGCATAAATATCATAATCATCAGAATTTTTAAGAACTTTCAAACTTCCATTAATCTTACCATTATATACTTGAGCTTCTAAACGATTTACATTTAACTGATTATTATTAATAGTAAATTCTGTTGTTAGGTTATTCAACATAATTCTATCTAATACAAAGTGATCTAAAGTTAGATTAGCTTTTGCATTAAATAATGATAACCATCCAAAAGGGAGTTTATTTTTATCACTAAAAAAAGGGATAGCCTTCTTATTATCAAAGCTAAGTTTTGATAAGTCTAATGTAGAAATATTACCATCTGCAATAATATATGGCTTAGTATTATTATTAATTATCTGTAAATCTAATTTAATTGGCATATTATTTAAGTTACCTTTTAGCCCAAATAAAAATAAATTTCCATCGATCGCATAACATCTACCATTTAGTACTGCATTTAATTGCCCACCTTTAACATATGAAGAAGAAATATTGACCTGATTAAAACATGAATTGCTATAAATTCCTTTACTTTCGGTATACGTTAAATCCTTAATTTCAGAATTGACATTAAATAGAATATCTGTAATATTTGATTTATATTGACTTTGAAAATCATTAATTTTTAAACTACGATAATCGTACGTTGTTATATCATCTGCATTTAATAGAAAGTGGTGGCCAATTAAATTATTAGTATAGTCTATTTTTAATACTGCATTATGTGCTGTAGCCTTATTCAAGCCTAAAATAACACTATTTACATTAAGTATACCAGCATAATCTTTAACTTGCAAATTGCCAACAAGATTATTTAACGAAAGCAGTTTATCATTTATTAAGTATTGAGCATGAGCAGCAATATTTATGTTTGAGAACATATTATAAATATGGACATTAAATTCATCAAAATTAATTACATCATTTTGAAAAGAACCAGTGTTAGCATTAACTAAATAAAATGTATTATTATTTGGTGATTTGAAACCCAAATTAAATCTAATTCCTAGCCCATCTTTTTCAACAGCAAGAGTCCCCTCGTTAATAGGATATAATATATTCTTGCCAACAGAATCTATATTCTTAATCTCCAGTTGCTCAATATTAAAAAGAGAATTTGCTTTATTAGTTATATTAAGTAGGTTTGATAATCCATAATGTATTAGATTGTCTTCATTTATATCCATACCATCAATTGCTATACGATTTACACTATATCTTCCTATTACCAAATTAAACCATGATAACTTACAGCTCATCCGTCTAACTTTAATTAACTCATTGGTATTTTTGGTTGTAATTAGTATTCCACTTAAATCCAAACTCATTCCATGCCACAATTTTGGAGCAATGCTACCAGAGATTTCAACATTATAATTTTTATTATCAAATTGGTCTATAATGGCCTGTTTAACCTTAGCCTCATCAAATAAATAAAAGAAGAAAAATAGTGGAAATACTACTAATATCATGAATAGGAGAAAACTTCCCCAATAAATAATTCTTAATCTGGTTTTACTAATTTTAAATATCATATTTATTTACTCTTTTGTATCATTTTATTAGACTTTTTTTGAAATCTAACCTTTTTACAAAGGTATTATATTTATTGTCAGCTTCGGCACTAATTACGAATTGTAAATTCCAAGCGCTATTAATGTTCTTCTATTTTAAAGAATCCTTAATTTTGAAGAAGTCTATTATATAAATATATTACACTTGTTTCTAAGTTTTCTATAGAACTATTATTTTCTATAACATAATCAGCTAATTTTAGCTGCATTTCACGAGGAACTTGCGCTAACAGAATATTTTTTATCATATCATCAGTTAGATTACTTCTTTCTTTAACCCGTTTAAATAGTAATTTTTCATCACAATCTATAAATATACTATAATCTATTAGTTTCAAATACTTTTGGGCTTTAAATAGTAACGGTACTACAATAATTACAATTTTAGCATTTGCACTATTTAATCTAGACACAACATTGTCATAAATTAGCTCATGTAAGATATTTTCTAATATAGCCTTTGCTTTATCATCTTTAAATACTAGATCACGGGTCTTATCGCGATTTAATTCACCAGTTTTACTTATAAATTCACGACCCAACTGCTTGGAAATAAGACTAATTGCACTGCCACCTTTACTAGTTAATTCATGTGAAATCAGATCTGTGTCTATAATATCTGCACCACATTTTGCAAAAATATCAGCAACAAGAGATTTTCCACTACCAATTAACCCAGTGAGTCCGACAACAATATGGTTTTTCATAATGGAAGAATAAAATATTTACCATAAAGTAAAACCAAAATACCGGATATCCCTAAAAATGGACCAAACGGTATTGGGTTTTTTACATCCACTCTTTTAAATAAATACGCCGTAATAAAATATAATATGCCAAGCCCTGGGGCAAACAACAATATGGGAATTAAACCACTTATTCCTACCCAAGCTAATATTGCTGCTAGGAATTTAAAATCTCCATATCCCATACCTTCACGCTTAGTAGCTAGTTTAAATCCCCAATAGATTAACCATAAAATCAGATACCCAACAACTGCACCTAATACAGCATCTACCAAGCTTTCTGCTATCAATCCATGAATATTAAATAATAATCCAAGCCATAATAAAGTTAATGTTAACTCATCTGGTAATAAGAATGTTTTAAAATCGATAAAAACAGCACAAAGAACAATACTGATAAATACTAATTCAGCAAATATTACATAAGCATTACTATTCAAATAACCAGCAAGTCCAAATAAAGATGCACAAATTAGCTCAATAACAACATATTGAATTGAATAAGCGCTTTTACATTTCGTACATTTTCCCCGAGTTAATAAAAACCCGAAAATAGGAATATTAGCCCAAACGGTAATTGGATTTTTACATAAAAAACAACTTGACTTTGGAATAATCAGGTTAAATTTATCTGGGAATTGATCATTTTTTGAATAGTCAATTTCAAGTATAGATGCACTTTCTCTGCGCCACTTCCGGTTTAATATAATTGGCAATCTAAAAATTACAACATTTAAAAAGCTTCCTATACAAGACCCTAAAATAAATAATAGTATCACTCTAAATATAAGATTTTCATTAAATAAATTTAATAAAGTAATCATTTAAAAACTACCAGATTTGAGTTCAATAATTTTTACGCGCTCCACCCAATAAAGGCCAACATTTATAACTTCAAAAATAAGATTATTTAATTTAAAGCATACCCCAACACTTGGAATCCCATTCAAAGTTTGTAATACCAATCCATTAATAGTAAGCGCATCAGGTTTTATCTCAATGTTTAAATTATATAGTTCATTTAATTCCCTAATTATCATAGTGCCATCGACAATTAATTGCCCTACATCATTTTTTACTGCTAAATAGCGTTGCTGTGGTGATTCAGTTGTAAAATCACCAAAAATCATCTCTAACATGTCTTCCAAGCACGCTATGCCAGATATATCACCATATTCATTTGTTACAACAAAAATTCTATTTCTATATTTTTGAGCTCTGTGGATTTGCCTTATAATGGGAGTAAAATCATTTACAAATGTAATAGGGCGAATTCTTTGATACAAAGGCTCTTTATCCTGTTCATTTTTATCAATTGACAAAACATCTTTAGTATGCAAAAAACCAACAATATTATCAATATTTTCTTCAAACACTATAATTCTAGTATGATGGGTAGTGTGGATTTTGTTATAGATCTCCTCAACATCATCATTCATATTTATAGCTTCAACCATCCGTAGTGGAATTAATACTTCCTTGACATAGATACTTTCAAGTTCAATTGAATTTAGCATAATTGAACGATGCTTATCTTTTAGAGGTGATCTTTTATCTGCAATAATTGCTTTTAATTCATCTAGCGTTGTACTTTCGACGCCTTTAATGCCAATAACTTTTGTAATAACATAAATTAATCGATCAATCAATTCAATAATTGGTCTTGATACAATAAATATATAATATGCAGGAATTGCAACTATTTTTAAGGTTAATACTGGATTTTTTGCTGCTATTATTTTAGGCAATGCTTCAGAAAATATAATAATAAATAAAGCAATAATAAGTGTTGCTATAGGTAATACTATTTTTTCATTCAAACTATATAATAACGACGTTAGCAAAAAAGTGCTTAATGTAGTAAATGCAGTATTAGCTAGACTATTACCAAATAGACTGAAAATTAATATCTGATTTAAACATTGTTTCAACTTATACGCAAATTTCGCCCATAGATGTTTTTCTTGTAAAGATTTAAGACTATATTCAGACACTGCGACTATTGCAGTCTCAAGACACGAGAATAAACTACCTATTGCTAGTACGATTAAGATGAGAACAATGCTTAGAACTGTTGCATAATCCATAGCTTATATAATTAAATTGTATTGACTATAGATTTTAACATAAATATAGGTAACACAAGTAAAAAAACCGCATAAATCTTATGCGGTTTAACTTATACAAATAAGCTCTATATCAAAATGTATGAGAAAAGCCTACACCAAATGTAGATTGATTTGCTACATATTGAGTAATGCCATTTACTGTGCCTTGAGAGGCAGCAGGGGCGCCATTTACAATGTTGGGGAAAGCAACATTCTGTAAAGTTTGTCCATACCATATTTGGCCATAGTTAACAAAAGCAATCGTTCGTGGTGTGATATTCCAGTCTAATTCTGCTGCTACGTTTTGATATCCAGAATTAGCAATTTGCTGTGCGCTACCTGCAATTAGTGAAAAAGGACTGCCGCCTACCATTAAGTTATTCCCATAAGCATAACCAATTTTGGGAGTCCAAGGCCCTAAGTGATAGCCTAATGAAACAGCAATTTCTTGAGTCTGTAATTGAGCGTTTTCAAAAAGTTGTTGAGCAACTGCTTGATATCCTGGACTATAAGTTACACCCAGAGTACCTCCTGATACCGCCCAACCACTCCATGCCATACCACTAGTAATTTGGAACCCAACGTTTGCAATCAAACCGTCTGGGTCATTATAGCCAACCTCAAATGTACTAGCATAAGCATTACTATAGGTAGAGTTTGGAAAACACGTTGTGGAAGTTCCAATACCAGAACAATTTGTTAAACCATTTGCACCTGTTGCATAATTACCCACTTGTTGCCAAATCATAGTGCCTAAGTTAGCCTGCCAATTTCCATTAGTCCAGCCTATACCGCCACTTATTATACCTCCAGAATAAGAACCATTTAAACCGCTATTAAAAGTATTAAACGCATTTATTCCACTTATACCTGTACCACCATTTGTATTAAACCCGTAACCTGCACTAATATTAAATCCGCCAAACACAGGGCTATCATAACGAATAGAAGTTGGTATAAGTCTTGAAGTACGAGTAAAAACACCTAGGCAATTTATACCATTTGCACAGTTGAACATATTGGTATTACCCATATTAGAACGCATATAATTGGATAAGTTACCCATTCTAAACCTTCCCCAAGCTCCCTGTAAGCCTAAATAAGTCTCACTTGATGCTAAGGTATTCATATCATTTTTTACATAACCATTCCAATTAGTCGGGATATTATTTGAATTTAGATTAGCATTGGGAAATGGCACAACCATACCATAACCTGTATTGCTATAATATGACTGCCCAGAGGATATATCTAAATATTGTTCAACTTGCCAAATTACTGCATTTTCACCATATACTGGATCAACTCCACGAATACCAAAATATGAGCCATAATCTTGAACACTTCCACCACCCGGTATAGTATTATTTTGAAATTGATCATTTTCTAAACCAACAGCAACTTTACCATAAAGACTCACATCGGCAAATGACAACGCTGAAATAGAAGATAATGTTACAAACAGCACTTTTGAATAAACATTTTTCATTATAAGCATAACCCCTCATATAGTACAAATATTGGCTACTCTTAATTAACCGCCACTTTAATTTTGATCAGTATTAAAATATAAAAATCAATCAAACCGAAACACTAACGGCACATTAGCATGACTTTACCATAAGTTAACAAATTTTTGCATAAATTTTGTTGTGTTAATTATTATAACAACCTCATCAATTTATTCATATAATGCATATTGCACTTAAAATTACTTCGTTGTAAGCTAAGGTCTTTTTGCATAATTGCTATCAAACTGGTGAATCCTAAATAATTATGGGACTGGTCTAGATTATGCTTAATTATTTGTAATTTTAGGAAAAGCTAAAACAAACTCAACCGAATTATTATCTACTATATTTGCAGTGAGGTTTGCTTTAAAAAATTCCATCATTTTTTTACAATGAGCATAATTATCAGCATAATATTCATCTTGATCAGGTGATTTACTATCTACTCCCTTAGCTATATATTTAACACATAATTTGTTGATTTTGCCTGATTTATGAGTGCTTAGCGATATATTCCCCCCATGGCCTTGTTTAATTTGATAGACTGCATATTTTATCAAGATAAATACTATTAAATCGACAATAATTTCATTACCGGTGTATTCAAAATTATCTTTAAATTCTTTATTTGCTAGTAAATGGAAATCTAATCTTAATATTAGTCTTAACTTATCTTCATTTATGCTACTTTTCATTTCACATTTGACTAAATCGTCATAGCGCGCATCATTTTTAAATATATTTGCTGCAGTATAAGTGCTAAATAACTCACTATAAACCGCTTTCTCCATACTGTCTAACATGTGTTTGATCTGACTAATATGCTTAGATTTGCTTGATTGAGAACGACTTCTTTCCAGTCTCTCTACTTTATCTTCAACATCAAATATGCTATGCCGTTGTTTATGAAAGCTCTTGCTAATAAAAATGTCAGTATATTCAACTAACTGTTTTGCCATGTCTAGTTTTTGATTTTTCTTATTTGGCCTAATTAAATTTTCTAAATCTTCATCACTAGCTTTGTTTACTATCTTTAAGTATGGTGGTACTTCAGAGAACTTATCACCAGAAAATAGATATAAATTAGAAAATCCTCTTTCATGCAAATATTTAGCTAAGCCAAATCCAGTGCCCCATGCTCCAATCCCCTTAATTTCTCCATAATAATTATCAAAATTATTATCCAAAAGCATTTTAGTATCTGTAGGATACTGCTTTACATTAGCTATAAAATCTTGCAAGTCATTATAAATATCAATGTTAATATCTTTAAAAACAGTATTTTTTAGCGTAGTCGTAAGCTCTTCATAATCATCAACTATGACCAGTTCAACTTGTCTTAATCCTTTATTTTGTTGTGATTGTTGATTAATATCTATTGAGTCATTTTCACTAATACCTTCACTATTAGAAACAATTATAGCTATTTCAGGCGCTAGTAATTTAGGTAGAATCTTGGTGTTAGTTTTATGTGCCTGTTTATGTATTTCACTATCTTCATGATGGCTAGTTACTAATATAGAACGTTTAACTTTAGTTTGCTCTACCACATCTAAACCATGTAATCCTTGCTGTAATAATTCATAATCTGTTAATAAA
>JBKDHQ010000147.1:0-14221 GCA_046336365.1 Neisseriaceae bacterium | reverse complement strand
TTGCAGCTACATGTTTGCATGATTTGTTCACTAGTCAACCCTGCAATAAATTCACTAACAACTTTTTCCAATTTCTCAATACAATCGTAAAATTTATTTTTTATAGTATGATTTTTAATGTATTCCCAAAGTTTTTCTGTAGGGTTGAGTTCTGGTGAATATGCTGGTAAATTAATAAACTTAATATTCTGTGGAATGTTGAGGTTTTGTGATTTATGCCAACCGGCTCCATCTAATATTAGCAATGCATTTCTGTTTTCAAGATGTAACGAGAACTCTTGTAAAAATGCATTCATACACTCAGTATCCACTGATGGTAATACCAAATGGAAATTGTCACCAGTAAGGCTACCTACAGCTGAATAAATATAAAAGTTTTTAAACCCCAAGCATGTTTTTAAAGAAGTGCGTTCTCCAGTTTTAAACCAGCCATGTCCAATCTTAGAATGTGTGCCAAATCTAGACTCGTCAAAGAAAAATATTTCTGCATTAGGGTTTTTTTGTATTTCTATTGCTAGATTTTTTTTTAAATTCATCCTGTTTAGCTTTGTCCTGTTTATAATGTTTTGGTCTTGGGGTTATATAACTAAAAGACAACTTTTTCATAATTTTTTGGACACCTGGGATGGTGTACTTAACATTAAAATCACTTTCAATTTTTTGTGACAATTGTTGTAATGTTAAATTAGGATTAGATAGTACCCAGCTTTTAACTATTTCTAGCTGCTCTTTAGTTAGCCTGTCTTTTCTACCTCTCCCAGAATCAACACTCAATATGCTATTTGCATCTCTCTTAAATTTATGAATCCATGTATTTATGCTATTACGAGATACATTAAATACCTTTGCAACCAATGAAATACCATGTTCTTTAGAGGAGATTATAGCCTTTAATTTAATTACCCCTCTAGCTTCATTACCCAATCTGTCCAACATGCTTTGTGCTTTACTTAGAGTCTCATCATCAACCAGTCTACTTTTCCCTGTCATAATTTACTCCACAATAATGTTATTATATTAGCATTATTATAACATATTATCTGACTAGTTATTTGGTTTAATTGGTATAACAATAGCACCACAATGCCAAATTATATGTAAATAAAAATCGATAGAATTTAATCCTGATTTGTTTATAAGTAGATTGCCAATCTCTGATTGGCATGACACATTATTTCAAAAACTATAAGGTATATCAAATAAAGCCATAAAACCTGTTATTGTTTATAACGCAAACTAGCAATCCAATTTAAATAAAATATGTTAAAATCACTCTCTTAAATATTATTAATACTAATACTTAAAACGTCATTTTTATACTGTATTTTATATGATTCATAGGGAATAATTTTTATTTCCTATGCATCGAGTTATTAGTATTCAGTTATAACAAGGTTATCCTTCAGGTAATCCTAACTTTATAAAGTTCTTCTATCGATAAAAAAATTTTTATATTTTGATTTATCCTAAATTGAGAATTTAAACACTAATAAAATTTGTTCTTCCTAAATGTTAAACTCATCAGTATCATTAGCAAAATATAAGTTAGATGACAGAAAAATATGAGATTAATTTAAACTAAAAAGGTAGCTCAATGGTAGATATTATGTTGAATGACAGAGAAGTCATGCTCAACCGTGAACTAGGCTTAATACAATTTAACCGTAGAATTTTGGCACAAGTAACTGAAAATTCAATACCTCTATTAGAAAAACTAAATTATCTTTGTATCGTATGTAAGAACTGTGATGAGCTATTTGAAGTAAGAGTTGCTAGATTACTCAAATGGAGCAAAGAACAACCGAATAAAGTATTACCAGATGGTTTAACCATAAATGACGCCCTATCTTTAGTTAGAAATGCTTTTGCAACTCTTTATGATGATATATACCGAACTTATAATAGTATTTTGATGCCACAACTCCACCATGCAAATATTTTTATTCTAGCTCCTCATGAGTGGAACAATAGTCAAAAAAAGTGGATATATAATTACTTTATGAGTGATTTAAAAACTGTTTTAACTCCGATCTCTATAGATCCATCTCACCCATTTCCTCGCGTACCAAATAAAAATCTGCATTTTGCAGTAGAGCTAGAAGGTATGGACCAATATGGACGTAACTCTAAGATTGTTATAGTTGAAGCTCCAAGGATTCTGCCACGAATTATAAAATTACCTACACGCTCAAACAATTTTAAAGATGAATTTATTTTATTACAAGACATAATCAAAACTCATGTTTCTGAGTTCTTTCAAGGGTTAAAGGTTAAAGGGTGTTATACTTTTCGTGTAACTAGAAATGCTGAAATTAATTTAAGATATGATGTTAAAAATCTTCGTTCTCTTGTTACACGTGAATTACAAAATCGAAAATATGCTGAATGCTCCCGGCTTGAACTAGATATCACGGATGGAAGACCCGATAAGGACTTTATAAATTTATTGCTTAATCAATTCAATATAAGTGAACAAGATCTATATTTAGCACAAGGACCAGTAAATCTATCTCGTTTACAAGATGTAACGAAGATGTTAAATAAATCACAACATAAATTTCCAGCTTATATACCAGGCGTTCCTAGCGAATTAGCTACGAATAGCTTAGTTAATGGAACAAATTTATTTACAGCCATGCAAAGAAGTGATATTTTGATTCATACTCCTTATCAATCATTTAATCCAGTAGTAGAGTTAACTAAATTAGCAGTTGAAGATCCAGATGTATTAGCAGTAAAAATGACAGTATATAGGACCGGTACAGATTCAGAATTGGCACAAAATCTTATAATGGCAGCAAAAGCAGGTAAACAAGTTGTAGCATCAATTGAGTTATTTGCTCGTTTTGATGAAGCTGCAAATATTGAATTAGCAAATGCACTTGAAGCAGCTGGAGCACACGTTGTTTATGGCGTAATGAAATATAAAGTTCATGCAAAAATGTTACTTGTTGTGCGTAAAGAAAATGGTAATTTAAAACAATACGTGCATTTGGGGACTGGCAATTATCATCAAGAAACTGCAAAATTATATAGTGATTTTGGCTTACTTACCACTAACCCTAAAATTACTAATGATGTAGATAAAATATTTACACAAATTACGGGCTTAGGTGCTAATGGTAGTCTTGAAAACCTATATCAAGCTCCATTTAATTTATTTCAATTAATTATCCAAAGTATTGAAAATGAAATTGCAAATGCATTAAACGGTAAAAAGGCTGTAATAATTGCAAAAATGAATTCATTACTTGAAAATGACGTTATAAGGGCACTATATCGTGCCTCCCAAGCTGGTGTTAAAATAACTTTGATTGTGCGTGGTGCTTGTGGGCTACGTCCTCAAATGCCTGGAATTTCTGATAATATCCAGGTCCGTTCAATTGTTGGGAGATTTCTAGAACATCATCGTGTATTTTATTTTTATAATTCTGGAGAAGAAAATGTATATATTTCATCAGCAGATTGGATGAAACGTAATTTCTTTAGAAGAGTTGAAACTTGTGTACCAATCTTAAACAAAAAAATTAAAAGAAGAATTATTACTGAGGGTCTAAGGTATTATATTCGAGATAATGTTAATGCCTGGATTATGGATAGTAATGGTAACTACTCAAAAGTAAAATCAAGGGCTAAAAGATTTTCAGCACAAGAGGAATTAATGAAGAAATTAGGAACTTTAACTTCCAACAATTAATGATAATTTTGTAAATATATCATTAATTCCATTAGCAGTCTTAAACTCAAAATACACACCAAGAACCATGGAATAAAACGCCATAAAATAGTATCTTTATATATTGGATTAAGCTGTTTCTCTCGTTGATACATTGTAAAGCAATATATCATTGCAAAAGCCCCAATTCCCACAAAATTATATGTTCTTGTAATAACGGAGAATACTATAATAAGGCATATTAATACAGTCCACAATCTTATTTTAGATTTTAACTTAAGCCGTACAGATAAAATAGCAAATAGTAATAAAACAAATATTATAATTAAATTTTGCATATTCCACTCTTTCAATGGCATTTACAAAAATTTGACCCTGGATTAATTCCAGGGTCTTGATAGTATTTAATATAAATGGATGATTATTAATACATGCCATCCATACCCATACCGCCCATTCCACCGCCAGCTGGCATAGAAGGAGCATCTTCTTTAGGCAGATCTGCAACCATGCAATCAGTAGTTAGCATCAACCCAGCAATAGATGCTGCATTTTGTAATGCAGTACGAGTTACTTTAGTAGGATCCAATACACCCATTTCAATCATATTACCAAAAGTACCATTACCAGCATTATAGCCAAAAGCATCTTTACCTTCTAACACTTTATTAACAATAACACTTGGTTCTTCACCACAGTTGGCAACAATTTGACGCATTGGAGATTCGATCGCTTTTAATACAATTTTAACTCCAGCATCTTGATCTGAATTATCAGTATTCAATGATGCAATTGCAGATCTTGCACGCAGTAAGGCAACCCCACCACCTGCAACTATACCTTCTTCAACAGCAGCACGAGTAGCATGAAGAGCATCTTCAACACGAGCTTTTTTCTCTTTCATTTCAACTTCTGTAGCCGCCCCAACTTTAATTACTGCAACACCGCCAGCTAGTTTAGCTACACGTTCTTGTAATTTTTCACGATCATAATCAGAAGTGGCTTCTTCTATTTGTTTACGGATTTGTTCAACACGTGCTTTAATAGCATCGTTAGCACCTGCACCATCAATAATAGTGGTATTTTCTTTACCGATTTCAATACGCTTTGCTTGTCCTAATAAAGTTAAATCTGCTTTTTCTAAAGACAAACCAACTTCTTCAGCAATAACTGTACCGCCAGTTAGAATAGCAAGATCTTCAAGCATTGCTTTACGACGATCACCAAATCCTGGAGCTTTAACTGCTACAGTTTTTAATATGCCACGCATATTATTAACCACCAATGTAGCCAGTGCTTCGCCTTCTACATCTTCTGCAATAATTAATAATGGTCTGCTAGCTTTAGCAACTTGTTCTAATAAAGGCAATAAATCACGAATATTAGATATTTTCTTATCAGATAATAAAATGTATGGATTATCTAATACTGCTAACTGTTTATCCGCATTATTGATAAAGTATGGAGATAGATAGCCACGATCAAATTGCATACCTTCTACAACATCTAACTCATTATCTAAACCACTACCATCTTCAACTGTAATAACTCCCTCTTTTCCAACCTTTTCCATTGCAGTTGCAATAATTTCACCGATAGAGTTATCACTATTTGCTGAAATAGATCCAACTTGAGCAATTTCTTTTGATGTGGTGCATGGTTTAGAAATTTTCTTTAATTCTTCAACCATTGCTGCAACTGCTTTATCAATACCACGTTTTAAATCCATTGGGTTCATACCAGCTGCAACATATTTCATACCTTCTTTTACAACAGATTGTGCTAAAACAGTTGCAGTTGTAGTACCATCACCTGCAACATCTGCCGTTTTAGATGCAACTTCTTTAAGCATCTGAGCACCCATATTTTGAAGCTTGTTCTTTAATTCGATTTCTTTAGCAACAGAAACACCATCCTTTGTAACGGTTGGAGCACCATATGAACGCTCTAAAATTACGTTACGGCCTTTTGGGCCTAAAGTTACTTTGACTGCATCCGCTAATATATTTACGCCACGGACAATCTCATCACGTGCATCTAAACCAAATATTACTTCTTTAGCTGCCATTATCTATTTACTCCTATATTATTATTTATATTAATTAAACGATTATACCAAGAATATCAGTTTCACTCATAATAACATATTCTGCATTGCCAAGCTTAACCTGCTGTCCAGAATATTTACCAAATACAACTTTATCACCAGACTTAACATTCATTGCAAGTTTAGTCCCATTATCTGAGAATTTACCATCGCCTACTGCAATAACAATTCCCATATCTGGTTTTTCACTTGCACTACCTGGTAATACTATCCCAGATGCAGTTTTTTCTTCAGCTTCAACACGTTCAATTACTACTTTATCATGTAGTGGTTTAATTGATGCCATATTTATCAACTCCTTAAATAAAAAATTTCGACAAAGTTAACTTAACTAAGAATTGATATAGGGACATAAGCATAAATTTCAAGTAATTTTTAGAAAATAATTTACATATATAATCATAAATGAGAGAAAATATTGTGTTAAACATGCATTTATACAACAATCATAGAATTAAATTACTGAGGAAAAACAACTATTATGTACACAATTATTTTCGGAAATAATAGCCTACCCCACTTTCATATCAATAAAATATTAGCTAAAATGCCTAAAAGTACTTCAATGAAAACTAATGAAGTGTTTTTTGTTCATCATGAAAATCCATTAAAACAACAAGAATTGCAAAAATTAACTATACTATTAGAAGGTGAGTTAAGTGATACAATAAAATTAGATAAAAAAAATATTTTAGTTATCCCTCGATTAGGCACAACCTCTCCTTGGTCATCAAAGGCAACTGAAATTTCTCATCGATGTGGGCTTAATAATATATTAAATATAGAAAAAGGTATTTATTACCAATCAAATATTAACTTAGAAGAGTTCTCTAACTTAATTCATGACAAAATGACTGAATCAGTTTTAACAAATTCAAATTTAATACATACTATTTTTAATCACACTGAAGGAACAAGTTATGTTGATGTGGATATTCTCACTAAAGGTAAAGAATATCTACATCAAATAAATAAAGAAATGGGTTTAGCATTATCTGATGATGAAATTGATTATTTGTTTGATAACTATACCAAAATTAACAGAAACCCAACTAATGTAGAATTAATGATGTTTGCCCAAGCAAATAGCGAACATTGTAGACATAAAATATTTAATGCAGATTTTATAATAAATGGTGATCATCAGAAAAAAACACTCTTTCAAATGATAAAAGACACTTATAAAAATGCTCCAGACAATGTATTAATTGCATACAACGATAACTCTTCTGTAATTTCAGGTAAAACATTTGACCGGTTTTATCCAGACTTTAATACACAAAAATATAATTTTAACTCAGAGGAAACTCATGTTTTGATGAAAGTAGAAACTCATAATCATCCAACAGCTATTGCACCATTTGCAGGAGCTGCAACTGGTAGTGGTGGGGAAATCCGTGATGAAGGAGCAACTGGACGTGGGGCAAAGCCAAAAGCTGGGTTAACTGGCTTTACTGTATCTAATATCAAATTCAATGATGAATACACTGTAAATGACAAACCCAACCATATTAAATCTGCTCTAGATATTATGATTGAAGCACCAATTGGTGGAGCAAGTTTTAACAATGAATTTGGTCGACCAAATCTAGGAGGATATTTTCGAAGTTTTGAACAGCAAGTTAATAACAAGCATTATGCTTATCATAAGCCGATTATGATTGCTGGTGGATTTGGTAATATTAATGTTAATAACCTTCAAAAAAAAGAAGTTATTGATAATGCTCTTATTATACAGCTGGGTGGACCAGGGTTTTTAATTGGCTTAGGAGGTGGATCAGCATCGTCTATGGCAAGTGGAACTAATTTAGAAGAGTTGGACTTTAATTCAGTACAACGCTCTAACCCAGAAATGGAACGTAGATGCCAAGAAGTAATAGATACTTGCTCATCATTAAATGAGAATAACCCTATATTATCCATTCACGATATTGGAGCTGGCGGCTTATCTAATGCTGTACCAGAGTTAATACACGCATCGAATAAGGGTGGTAAGTTTGAGTTACGCAATATTCCTATTTATGATACTAGTATGTCACCATTAGAGATATGGTGTAATGAATCGCAAGAACGCTACGTATTAGCCATCAGCTCTGATAAATTAGATACATTTGCAACGATTTGTAAACGAGAAAATTGTCCATTTGCAGTGCTTGGACATGCAACTTATGCAAAACAATTAGTAATTAATGATGATAAATATAATAATAAGCCAATAGATATTGATATAGATATCTTATTAGGCAAGCCACCCAAGACTATAAAAACCGTTGATTATAATACCAACATTATAAATAGTGTTCTTGATGTTAATACCATTGATTTTTCTGAAGCAGCATATAAAGTTATATCTCATCCAACAGTATCTAATAAATCGTTTCTAATTACCATTGGGGACCGAAGCGTTGGTGGGATGACTGTACGCGACCAAATGGTTGGCAGATGGCAAATTCCTATTTCTGATTGTGCTATTACATTATTGGGTTATAATGAATATGCTGGCGAAGTAGCAAGTATGGGGGAACGAACCCCAGTTGCTATATTAAATCCAGAGGCATCGTGTAGGATGGCTGTTGCTGAGAGTATCACTAACATTTCTAGTGCTTATATTAATAAAATTAATGATATAAAACTATCTGCAAACTGGATGGCCAGTTGTGGTAGTGAAAACCAAGATGCCATGCTATATAAAGCTGTTGAAGCAACTAGTTTACTTTGTCAACAGTTAAATATTGCCATTCCTGTTGGTAAAGATTCTTTATCAATGAAGATGCAGTGGGATAATAAACAAGTAATAAGTCCGGTATCACTAATTATTTCAGCTTTTGCCACCACTTCAGATGTAAGACAACATAAAACTCCAGTACTATTAGATTACAACTCATCAAAACTTATATTATTAAGTCTAAATGAAAAACAACGTTTAGGTGGTAGCATATTACAAGAATGTTATAGCTCATTTGGAGGAGAAACCTCAGATGTAGATGAACCATCAACACTTGCCAATTTATTTAATCTAATACAAAAACTCCATAAAGAAAATATAATTTTAGCTTACCACGATAGATCAGATGGAGGATTATTTGCTACATTGTGTGAGATGATTTTTGCTAGTCGTATTGGAATTGAACTTTATATTAATGAAAAGTGTAACGTTAATCAATTCATGTTTAATGAAGAAATTGGTGTAGTGTTACAAATTGATGATAATCATGTAGATGAGTTAATTATTCTTGCCAAAACCCATAATATACATTATGAAATTTTAGGTAACATTAATATTAATAATGATAACTTTAACATTAATCAAGGTCAAAATCTAGTATTTAATGATACACGAGAAAACTTACAAAAGGCATGGTCTCAAATTAGTCACAAGATTCAGAGATTACGAGATAATCCAGAATGCGCAGATAGTGAATTAAACGTGATTTTAGATAAGAATAATAAAGGTTTGTTTAGTAAACCTAACTTTAATATAAATAAACTAACTCCACCAAATATAAATTCGAGTAAACCTCGTATTGCAATATTGCGTGAACAAGGAGTAAATGGTCATATTGAAATGGCTGCAGCATTTACATCTGCTGGTTTTGATGCATATGATGTACACATTAATGATATTCTATCAGGCAAATTCACTTTAACCGAATTTCAAGCAATAGCTGCTTGTGGCGGATTTAGTTACGGAGATGTCTTAGGTGCTGGCACTGGGTGGGCAAAAAGTATATTATTTAATAGTAAGTTAAAAGATGAATTTAGCCACTTTTTTAATCGCTCAGATACATTCGCTTTAGGGGTTTGTAATGGTTGCCAAATGATGGCTCAACTAAAAGACATAATACCACATGCGGAAAATTATCCAATCTTTACTAAAAACAAATCACAACAATTTGAAGCAAGACTTTGCATGGTAGAAATCAATAATTCTCCATCAATATTATTTAAAAATATGCAAGGGTCTCAATTACCAATAGTTGTTTCACATGGTGAAGGGTATGCTTCATTTGGTAACATTACCATTGATAACTCTCTCGTTGCCATGAGATACATTGATAATAATGGGGTAACATCCGAAACATACCCATATAATCCAAATGGTTCATCAAATGGAATAACTGCCATTACAAATAAAGATGGTAGATTTACCATAATGATGCCACATCCTGAACGTATAGTCAGAACCACACAAATGTCGTGGCATGATAAAAGCTTTGGTAGATACAGCCCATGGTTTAAGATGTTTTTAAATGCAAGAGAATTTGTTGATAATGTGTAAGAAGATAATCCCACATATAAAGAGAGGTTGCAATTCAACAATCATAGGAGTTAACCACTACCATGCTGGTGACTTTAATATTTTTTAATAACTATTTTTCCTTAACAAATATTTATAATAAGACTAGAATATTAACTATAATTAATTCTTAAACCTATAATGTGGTTTAATGATCAAGTTAATTTTTCGATCTTATAAATTTATTGCTTCAGATAATTTTGGCGATTTGAAAATATTGCGTATGGTTTAGAATAGCTATTTTATTATTGATGCCTTTGTACCCTTCTCTATATAAGATCTTAGACATAAAATATTTTAAATTGATGATTTAAAATAATGATAATTGTTATTTAGTACAAGATTATATTGTCAAATAACTTGCTACACGGCATAAATTTGGAGAGTTTCCATCAGCTGCAAAATTTTAACCTAAGAAATATACACTTATACATGCTATAATAACAAAATTCTCTATTTAAATTAGCGTGATATAATGGCAACCTCATTATGACTATAGGAGCTATCTAAGTGAATCAAAGAATTACAACACCTACATCTGGTAAAAGAACGGATACAACTTATAATAAATTTTGTAATTTGACTATTGGTCCCAAAAAAGCCAGAACGTCTAAGGAAAAATGTTTATCATGTTGTTCTACATGGTTTAGATCGCCAATTATCAAGTATGGGTCATTGGGGATGATAACTGGTGTTTTCTTAACTTTTATTTTTATCTACCTTTTTTACTTAAAAGATAACCATAATGAGGTATGTGAATTAACTAATAAAGATAATGAGATGCTAAATAATTGTACTAAAGATCTTGAAAAAGTACCAGATGATCAATTATTAAGGTCATTTAGAGAGTGCTTTACTATTATTAAAGCTAATCTTTCTGATTCAGGAATAAACAAAGGTAATGGTATTATTGAGGGTTTAGAAATTTTTGCTAATAAAACGAAGAGTTAAAGCAAAAGTATATAGAACTGAAGAACCAATATAAGAAAATAATGATTAAAGTATATATCTATAATTTTTAATACAGCGTCATTATCTAATATTAAATATAATTTAGTAATTAATATCTAAAATTTTAAATAGTTCATAAAATGTATTAAAATGGAAGCAATAACAAAACCTTATAAAAAAAGTGTTACATTAGATTCATCAAAGAACATAAGGACTGTAACACAATTTATTATTAATAAAAGTAAACAACATATATTTAAAAAACTTGCTTTAGAAGATTTCTGGGAAGCAATTTATTATATGATTAATTATATAAAAAACCAGAATGATCCGTGCTATTTTACTTCAAGCAAAAAAGAAAAACCAAATAATGGGTACATCAAACTATGGAGTACATATAATTTAAATTATATTGAACCATTTTTAAAACAAATTTTTATAAATAAAAGTGAAACAAAAATATTGATTGATTGGATTGAGAGAAATACTAACATTCATGAACAGATTAGTAATACAAATTATTACTTTTATGATAAAGCTGATTATCTACAAGATGAAATATTGAGTTTAGATGACGATCTTGATAAAGACCAATATTCCGTTTCAGAAAGATCCATAGATATATGTAAAAGCAATAAAAATGATTTTCTACAATTTTTAGACGATTCTAAACTTCTTATTTTAATTCTTGTTGGTGATCGAGACTTTCAAACTAGAAATGAATTTAGTAAAATAATTCTTTCTGAAATTGAAATACTTACCTTAAAAAATACCAAGCTTATGGTTAATAAAGATAATTCTAATGAGATATTTATAAAAAAAATATTTATGATTCTGGAGAAAAATAAGTATTATGATGAAATAACCCATAAACTTGAATTTTGGATTAATGATTTATACCATCTATTAGAAGAAATTGCTAAATTACAGCATATCAATTATAAATTAAAAGTTTGGATAAAAAATAACATATTAAATCCTTTTTATATTCGAAATGACATAATTAGACAACCTGAAAAATTAATTAAACTAAATAAAATAAAATGCCATATATTAGCCTTACTAGATCAATCGCAAAATAAACAAGTATTTAAGAATTATATACTAGAAGAAATTAAAAACAGAATGGCAGATCTAAGTAATTTGGATTATTCGTTAATCACCCGAAAGAATAGGAATAACCAATTAGATGAAAAACTGGATTTATTATTATCTGAAATTTGCAGTTTTAAAGAGATAGCCAATAAATTAAAAAAATGGGTTGAAAATAACATGTTAATTGGAACATTAGGAAAAAAACATGAAATAAATATGTTATGTAATTTATTTGGCGATATTATATTAGATAAAATCGAGGAATATACAAAAGGTCCTTATCCAATCACAAGAAACGAAATATTTTGCTCACAAGGAGAAAAATTAACAATAAATGAAACACAAAGCACTAACACTACTATAGATAATACCACCCCTTTGGTTAAGCATGTATCTACATCAACTATCTATGGTGGGATTGATGATTTAGATGATCCATCGATTCCCATTATGAAGCACTCAAATACTCAGAATGATCATAAACCAAGAACCATACCAAACAATAAGTCTTATAATAAAGACCAATTTATTACAAAGGTTAATAACTTATTTCAAGATGAAGAGTTTATCAAGATTTTAAACACTTCACTAAATACAATAAATTTGGTTATAGATAAAATCAAACAAAATAAAGCAATAGATTCTGTAGATAATATCCAAACAGCAGATATTGACCAAACGTTTTATCAAATTTTAAGATTTGATTCAGATGTATTAGATGCAATAAGGCGTCTTTGTCAATACCAAACTTCTGGATACAATTGGCCATGGCCAATATCAAGTTTATTAGATTGTATAAACTACAATAAAACCCCCATAGATAAGCTCAAACGAAGATTAGAATTTATTGCTAGTAAAGATTTTCTTGGAATTGGATCTACAGATTTGGAAATATCAGGGGTGCAAATAAATTCAGAAGAAATTACTACAAACATTAACAGCCTAAACGATGAACTTAGTTTAGAAAATTTCAAACATAGCTATGGAATATCATTACAAATAAGATATTTAGATGTTAAGAAAATTTTTAACAATTTAAATAAATTTATTGATCTATCTGATGACAGTACGTTAATAAATATCTATCTAGACATAGGAAAAGATGAAGATGGAATACTTAAAGGATTAAGAGGATGCAGTACATACTATAATAAAACATCTGGAATGGGCGACCAGAAATTAGCAGATGATATACTAGAATCATTTAAAGCTTGTTTTGTAATAGAAAAAGCGATAACAGAACCTATTTCTCAAAAAGATAATCAAATAGATCAAATACAATTTATCCCCCAAAAAAGTCAACTTCATGGTGAAGAATCTATTATTTATATTAAAGATGATAAAGTGGTTTTAAATTTTCTTGCAGGTTATCAAAACATTTTTGGTCACCATACGACATTTCTAAATCAATGGCCACAGTGGCTAGTAAATAATACTCAAGCAATAACGTTTACTTTAAAAGGATTAAACAAAGGCACAATACGAAGCTATACTTTCTCTGATGACAATAAACAAATAACAATAAAATCCATTTATCCCATTGGACTGTCTCACAAAGAAAGCATGTTTACTCAACAACATAATGAGCACTTAATTTTTATTGATACATTTAAATTAAAACGTAAATACGATAATAAATCTCAGGTAAGATTAAAACTAGTAAAATCTCTCATACAATATGACTATACTCGAACAGACTCAAGTTTCATGGAGAAGACAAGTGACATCGCCTACTACAAATAGGCAGTGCTTACCAACAAACAGATAGCTTGAATCTGAAAGAGTATATCCTAAAAATAATATTATTGGACATATATAATGGATATATCTATTACACAAAAAATTAAGAAAATAATTTCTTATATTAATTTATTCAATTTGTTAATTTTTATGATACTTATATCTGGATGTAATTCAGGAAGTGTTATTAACAATATTTCATCCAATAGTAATTTTCCTCTAGTACCCACTAATTTACCAATTGAGTCTATTGTACTGGTATCTCCTACTGAATCAGGCAGTATTGATTTAGTTACCGGTTATCCACAAAAAATATTAGTGGCTGGTATTGATAAAAAAGGAACTAGAAAGCTTC
>JBKDHQ010000146.1:0-2753 GCA_046336365.1 Neisseriaceae bacterium | reverse complement strand
ATAGGCACTATAATAGCATAAAAATACACTCCAATGCAACTTCCTTATCTGTGAAATTCATTGATATGAGTGATTATTAAAAATTGGAAGAGTGAAATTTTAGAGTATCGTGCCTATATTTCTCGGGAGTATAGGATTATACAGCGTAGAGCCTTGTTTTATTGGGTTTCCGGTAAATATTGCAGTTAAGTGTAGCAGTGGTATTTTGTTACCAAAAAATACGTAAGCAATAACATTATAATGTTCCCTGAAATTTGATCCACCGTCATAGAAATAATTAGGTTAAAATTCTAATTATTTTATATGGAGTAAAAAATGGTTAAAAAGACGAGCTATGACAATGCATTTAAAGCAAAAGTAGCATTAGAGGCGTTAAGAGGAGATCAAACAATAGCTGAGATATCCTCCCATTATAATGTGGCCAGTAGCTTGGTAAGTAAATGGAAAAGTGAGTTAGTATCAAATGCAGCCAATGCCTTTGGTGTAAAATCGGCAAAAAGTCCTGAAGAATCTGAGCAAAAGTTATACTCCCAAATAGGCAAACTAACAATGGAAGTAGATTATCTAAAAAAGTTTGTCAGCAAATACCGCTAAAAGAACGCCAGGAGTATTTGCGTAGTAGTGACACTAAATTAAGTGCTAGAGACGGTTGCAAGCTATTAAACATTAACCGTAGCAGCTTATATTATAAATCAACCAAAGATCATAAAAATAGCGATTTATGTAGTTTGGTTTTAGATATTTGGCTTGATCGTAATAATAAGGGATGGCGTTCAATTCGAGCTGACTTAAAAGAATACCATAATATAGTGGTCAACCATAAAAAACTACGTAGATTGATGAAGAAGATTGGTATTCAGGGAATATTACCAAAGAAAAGTACAAGCAAGAGTAACCCAAATCATTACAAGTATGCTTATGGCTTGAAAAATATGGAAATAAATCGAGCTAATATAGCGTGGTGTAGTGATATTAGTTATGTTAAGTTACCACAGGGATATGTATATTTAGTGGCAATAGTTGATATTTATAGTCGGATGGTATTGGATTATGAAATTAGTAACACGCTAGATACAGAGTTTTGCCTTAGATGCTTAGAAAGATGTGTAAACAAATATGGAGCCCCTGTAGTATTTAATTCGGATCAGGGGGTTCAATATACAAGTAATAGTTGGATTGAAATGCTGTTACAATATGGAATTATGATAAGCATGGATGGCAAGCGGCGTTGGGCTGATAATATTTGGATTGAGCGTATTTGGAGAACTATTAAATATGAGTGTATACATATGGCTGGGGTTGAAAGCTTGATCCAACTTAAAACTGAGCTAAGCAATTACATTGTATATTATAATAATAAACGATTACACTCAAGCATAGGTTACAAACAGCCAGCTAAATACTATCAAATAAGTATAGAGCAAAATTTAGGTAAAGAATATTTAGTTTATTGTAAACTAGATGAAAATTCAGTAACTGTAAAGACAGCTGCTTGATTATGTGAATATTTCTATGAAATGGTTAAATTTGGTCTTGACAACAGGGCTCACTATAGGTATTAATTTTTTATTAATACCATAGTATACCTCATGTGCAGTTTTAGGGGTCACGCGAGAATTCGGACTTTTTAGCTGAAGATATTTTACATCATTACCCCTGTTCACTTTCAACTTTATATAACTCTTGAGCAAATAAGTTGATTATGTCGGTAGGAAACACAGATAATGTAGAGCTTTCTTCTAATTGACCAGCTGATAGCTCTATAGCTTTTTTAGTTGTATTTTGTAGGGATATAAGCTTTTGAATTTCTGGATCATTAGATATGGCCCCCAGCAAGTTAGCCCCCTGCAAGTTAGCCTCCTGCAAGATAGCCTCCCGCAAGTCAGCACCCCGCAAGTCAGCCCACTGTAAGTCAGCCTCCCAAAAGTCAGCCTCCTGCATGTTAGCCTCCTGCAAGTTAGCCCACCGCAAGTTAGCCCCCCCAGCAAAGTTACCCCACCGCAAGTTAGTCCGCCGCAAGTTAGCCCTCTGCAAGTCAGCACCATAAAAGACAGCACTATACAAGTTAGCCTCCTGGAAGTCAGCCTCCCGCAATTCAGCCCCCTCGAAGTTAGCAGCCCGCAAGTATAAATCAGTTAAATCAATACAAACGTCAGAAAATGAACTGAGCAACGCATTTACCTTAGCTTCAGTTTTTGCTTGATTTTCACTTGTAACGTGTTTAAAAATATCACTCAACTCCTTAGCCAAACCTTCATTTAAGCATGTTGTTATTGAGCCAAATAAGCCAACCCTTTCTTCAAGAGTACTAGAAAACTTAACCTTTAAGCTAGCAATCGTCTTAGTTGGCTTCATTAAAATTTCATCACTATTATTAAATATATCTTCCAATGAACATCCTTCTATAAACTTCACTAGATCTATGGGATCTGTGGGGGCTAAATTTTTAACTAAATGGCATATAGATGCAATAGCTTTTCGATGTTGACTAAAAAGACTATTTGGGTTTGATTTAGCCGCTTGCAACCTAGTGTTGATACTATCTGTTTCATTAGAACCACGCTCGAGGTTATTATTATTAGTAGTAATAAAGTTCAATTGAGTTACTCCTTTTTTAATACAAGGTCTTAATAACTTTACATTAAAATTATTTGCCTATAGATATGTATAGTGAGCCCTGTTGTCAAGACCAAATTTAACCATTTCATAGAAATATTCACATAATCAAGCAGCTGTCTTTACAGTTACTGAAT
>JBKDHQ010000145.1:0-52240 GCA_046336365.1 Neisseriaceae bacterium | reverse complement strand
GGTCGGAACTTACCCGACAAGGAATTTCGCTACCTTAGGACCGTTATAGTTACGGCCGCCGTTTACTGGGACTTCAATCAAGAGCTTGCACCCCATCATTTAATCTTCCAGCACCGGGCAGGCGTCACACCCTATACGTCCACTTTCGTGTTTGCAGAGTGCTATGTTTTTATTAAACAGTTGCAGCCACCTATTTTTTGCAACCCCTTACTGCTTATCCGGTATACGGACTCACATTATTAGGGCACACCTTCTCCCGAAGTTACGGTGTCAATTTGCCGAGTTCCTTCTCCAGAGTTCTCTCAAGCGCCTTAAAATACTCATCTCGTCCACCAGTGTCGGTTTGCGGTACGGTCAATATATAACTGAAGCTTAGTGGCTTTTCCTGGAAGCTTAGTATCAGTAACTTCAGAACTTACGTTCCTCGTCATCACGTCTCGGGCTAACATTATGCGGATTTTCCTACATAATACCCTACTTGCTTAAACCAGCTATTCCAACAGCTGGATTACCTAACTTACTCCGTCCCCACATCGCATTATATATCGGTACAGGAATATTAACCTGTTTCCCATCAGATACGCATTTCTGCCTCTCCTTAGGGGCCGACTCACCCTACGCCGATTAACGTTGCGTAGGAATCCTTGGACTTTCGGCGAATGGGCTTTTCACCCATTTTAACGCTACTCATGTCAGCATTCGCACTTCTGATACCTCCAGCATCCTTCTCAAGACACCTTCTACAGCATACAGAACGCTCCTCTACCGCGCAAGATTTTACTCTTGCACCCGCAGCTTCGGTTATCAGTTTAGCCCCGTTACATCTTCCGCGCAGGACGACTTGACTAGTGAGCTATTACGCTTTCTTTAAATGATGGCTGCTTCTAAGCCAACATCCTAGCTGTCTATGCCTTCCCACATCGTTTACCACTTAACTGATCATTTGGGACCTTAGCTGGCGGTCTGGGTTGTTTCCCTTTCGACACCGGACGTTAGCACCCGATGTCTGTCTCCCGTGTATCACTTCCATGTATTCGGAGTTTGCCATGGTTTGGTAAGTTGCAATAACCCCCTAGCCATAACAGTGCTCTACCCCACAGAGTGTCTTACCACGAGGCACTACCTAAATAGTTTTCGAGGAGAACCAGCTATCTCCAGATTTGTTTAGCCTTTCACCCCTACCCACAGCTCATCCGCTAATTTTGCAACATTAGTCGGTTCGGTCCTCCAGTACATGTTACTGCACCTTCAACCTGGCCATGAGTAGATCATCTGGTTTCGGGTCTACGCCCTGATACTTAACGCCCTATTTAGACTCGGTTTCCCTACGCCTCCCCTATCCGGTTAAGCTCGCAACAGAACGTAAGTCGCTGACCCATTATACAAAAGGTACGCAGTCACCCCAGCTTTCATCACTCTTTATAAAGATTTCACTCCTTATTCTTCTTTTGATTCGCAGAACTTCGTTTTGCTCATCCAAAGAAATAAAAGTCATCAAAGCTGGGGCTCCCACTGTTTGTATGCATGCAGTTTCAGGATCTATTTCACTCCCCTCCCGGGGTTCTTTTCGCCTTTCCCTCACGGTACTGGTTCACTATCGGTCGATTAGGAGTATTTAGCCTTGGAGGATGGTCCCCCCATCTTCAAACAGGATTTCACGTGTCCCGCCCTACTTATTTCTACCCTAGTTCTTTATAATGACATTCGTATACGGGGCTATCACCCTCTATCGCCAACCTTTCCAGATTGTTCTACTTGCTCACTATAATAACGGTAAATGGCTACTCCGATTTCGCTCGCCACTACTCTCGGAATCTCGGTTGATTTCTTTTCCTGTAGCTACTTAGATGTTTCAGTTCGCTACGTTCGCCTCATGAACTTTTACATCCATGATACTCATTGCTGAGTGGGTTTCCCCATTCGGACATCTACGGTTTAACGCTCGTTTGCCAGCTACCCGTAGCTTTTCGCAGGCTACCACGTCCTTCTTCGCCTCTAATCGCCTAGGCATCCACCACATGCACTTGTTCGCTTGACTCTATTATTTCAATAGCTTCAATCTGCTGTATGTATTCTAAGTACATTCTCTTAAGTCTCTTATTTGTGTTAAGATTTGCAATCTACCCATTAATTTTTTTTACTTGCTCTCGCAAGCTTTTTTCTCTTAATGTCGGTAATATTACTTTCTTATTACTTTTTTCCAAATTGTTAAAGATCTATTATTCACACTTTACGTGCTACCGTCTTAGATAGACGTCAGAATTTACAATATAATATTCACAATCTATATCATAAACTCTAGCTTCTATCCAATTTATACAATATCAGCAACTTTATCACTCACTGGTGGAGGATGACGGGATCGAACCGACGACCCCCTGCTTGCAAAGCAGGTGCTCTCCCAGCTGAGCTAATCCCCCTCTATACTTCATATTTCTTTGTTAGAATACTCCTTGTGTACTAAAGTACACGGCTTCGCATTCTGCCTCGAACTACTCGTATATCTATAGTTTGTATTTTCTCCTGTTGGTGGGTCTGGCTGGACTTGAACCAGCGACCCCACGCTTATCAAGCGTGTGCTCTAACCAACTGAGCTACAAACCCTTAGCTTCTTATTGTATTTTAATTCAACAATCAATAAATGTGGGCACCTAACTACTTCTGTTTTCTTTCTCTAGAAAGGAGGTGATCCAGCCGCAGGTTCCCCTACTGCTACCTTGTTACGACTTCACCCCAGTCATGAAACATACCGTGGTAGTCGGCCTCCTCTGACATTGCTGTCTGGTTAGCCTAACAACTTCTGGTATCCTCCACTCCCATGGTGTGACGGGCGGTGTGTACAAGACCCGAGAACGTATTCACCGCAGCATGCTGATCTGCGATTACTAGCGATTCCGACTTCATGTAGTCGAGTTGCAGACTACAATCCGGACTACGATAAGCTTTCTAGGATTGGCTCCACCTCGCGGCTTCGCTACCTTCTGTACCTACCATTGTATGACGTGTGAAGCCCTGCTCATAAGGGCCATGAGGACTTGACGTCATCCCCACCTTCCTCTGGATATTCTCCAGCAGTCCCACTAGAGTGCCAAACTTAATTGGGGCAACTAGTGGCAAGGGTTGCGCTCGTTGCGTCACTTAAGACAACATCTCACGACACGAGCTGACGACAGCCATGCAGCACCTGTGTCCAGGTTCCCGAAGGCACAGCGCAATCTCTTGCGCCTCCCTGGCATGTCAAGAGCAGGTAAGGTTCTTCGCGTTGCATCGAATTAATCCACATCATCCACCGCTTGTGCGGGTCCCCGTCAATTCCTTTGAGTTTTAATCTTGCGACCGTACTCCCCAGGCGGTCTACTTCTCGCGTTTGCTTCGCTACTAAATCCTTTTTGGACCCAACAGCAAGTAGACATCGTTTAGGGCGTGGACTACCAGGGTATCTAATCCTGTTTGCTCCCCACGCTTTCGTGCCTCAGCGTCAGTTATATCCCAGATGGGCGCCTTCGCCACCGGTATTCCTCCGAATCTCTACGCATTTCACTGCTACACTCGGAATTCTCCCATCCTCTTACTAACTCTAGATCTACAGTCTTAAATGCCATTCCCAAGTTAAGCTCGGGGATTTCACATCTAACTTGTATATCCGCCTACGCACTCTTTACGCCCAGTAATTCCGATTAACGCTCGCACCCTACGTATTACCGCGGCTGCTGGCACGTAGTTAGCCGGTGCTTATTCTTCTGGTACTCTCATCAGCGGTATATATTACTTACCACCTTTTGCTCCCAGACAAAAGAACTTTACAACCCTAAGGCCTTCTTCATTCACGCGGCGTTGCTGGATCAGGGTTGCCCCCATTGTCCAATATTCCCCACTGCTGCCTCCCGTAGGAGTCTGGGCCGTGTCTCAGTCCCAGTGTGGCTGATCTTCCTCTCAGAACAGCTATCGATCATCGCCTTGGTAAGCCTTTACCTTACCAACTAGCTAATCGTCCATCGACCGCTCTTATAGCAGCAGGCCTTTTACAGTCCCCACCTTTCCTCCTCAGAGCTTATGCGGTATTAGCTAATCTTTCGATTAGTTATTCCCCACTAATAGGTACGTCTCGATGTATTACTCACCCGTCCGCCGCTCGCCATCAGGGTTGCCCCCATGCTGCCGCTCGACTTGCATGTGTAAAGCACGCCGCCAGCGTTCAATCTGAGCCAGGATCAAACTCTTTAGTTTTAATCTTGACTTTCTTACTTTTCGCGCTAGATTTACTCAATTTCCTTTTCAGGGTATCATATATACTCGTATCTCTACTTCATATATATAACACATCTTGAAACATCTAGCTCTTCTTCTCAGAAATAGCTAGATGCCTCACATTTATTGATTGTTTATATTTTTAAAGATCTTCTTTTTACATCTGCTTTTTTAGCGAGAACGGTATTATACTCTTACAAAATCCAGAATGTCAACTTTTATTTTATATTTTTATACAAGTTATTGTTTTATTTAATCTATTGCTTTTGATAAATTTAAAAACAAATTTAGATAGCAAAGATTAAATATACATTAGCTTTTAAACTCTAACATTAAATAAAAAATATTCTTTAACAATTCATACCAAAATAACAAGTATGTTAAAATCAGTATTGATATCTAAAAATCAACAATTCACAAATAGTATAATCATCCAGAAGGGTTTATAAAATATGAGTAGTTTTTACTTTTTTCTAATTTTTGGCACCATCTTAATTATATTAGAAATTGTAACCACAACTTTTTATCTATTAGTCATAGGTATAGCTTTTATTTTAGCTAGTTTATTTGCACTTGCATTTGATAATTGGCTAAGTATTACTATATTAGCTGGCATTTTTTCGATAATAGGCACTCTAATGATTAAGCACTATAAGCATAGAAGACAAGGTAAAATGCTTATTGAACATGTGGGACAAGCTGTTGAAGTTGTTGAAATAACTAAAAATAACATTCGTGTTCTTTATAGTGGAAGTTATTGGAACGCTCACCTCAAAACATTTACAAATAGAAAACTTCACGTTGGTGATAAACTTATTATTACTAAATTTTCACATAATAATCTTGAAATTGATTTTATAGGATAGCATAATTATGAACGTAGACTCAATAAATACTTTTATACTACAATATGGCTTTATTGTTATACTAATTATTTTCATAATAATATTTGTCAAAACTAGCATTAAAATCATCCCCCAAGAACGGGTTGGGATTGTTGAGAGACTTGGGAAGTATCATCTATCTCTAACTCCAGGAATTCATTTTTTAATTCCCTTTATAGATAACCTTATAGTAATCCAAGATATGCGAGAAGTGCCTATGCAAGTTCCTGAACAGGTTTGTATAACAAAAGATAATACCCAATTAACTATAGATGGGGTACTGTATTACCAAGTAAGTGATGCCAAGCTTGCAACATATGGAACAAATAATTTTATAGCAGCAATAATACAATTATCACAAACAACTTTACGTTCTGTAATCGGAAAAATGGAATTAGATGAAACCTTCGAAGAACGTGATGAAATCAATAAAAATGTTGTAGCCGCAGTAGATCAGGCGTCTTTAAACTGGGGAGTAAAGGTTCTTCGTTACGAAATCAGAAACATTCTTCCACCACAAAATATTTTAAATGCAATGCAGGAACAAATTACTGCTGAACGGGAAAAACGAGCAAAAATTGCACGCTCTGAAGGGGATAGACAAGAAAAAATCAACCTAGCTGAAGGCGACAAAAATTCTGCCATAGAAAGATCTGAAGGAGAAAAGCAAGCTCTTATAAATAGAGCAACTGGACAAGCGCAAGCAGTGTTAGCCATGGCTGAAGCCAATGCATCTGCAATAAAATTAATTGCTAATGCTATTAACCAAGAAGGTGGCGATCTTGCTGTTAATCAGAAACTTGCTGAACAATATATTGAACAGTTTGGTAATCTAGCTAAAACAACTAATACTGTAATTATACCAAGCGATTTATCCAACATAACTGGTTTTATTACAGCAGCATTATCCACAATAAAAAAAAGCTAGATACTTATATTAAATTGTGGTATCGTTATACATATCTAACTAATGTTAATGTATAACGATATACGTAAAGGAATAGTGATCTATAATATAGATTTAGTTAATAAAAAGAGAATGAACTATTTATTTCTTAGCTCTAGTGACTAAAGGACGCTTTGACTTCTCTTTGTTCATAGCTTTCATAATAGATTCAGCTTCCTCAAATGGAACGGTAATAAAAGAAAAACTATCTAAGATTTTAATATCTCGAATCTTTCTAGCAGGAGTTTTAGCCTCTGTATTTAAGATCTCCAATAATTTACGCGGATTTAATCCATCATTTTTACCCATAGCAATAAATAGTTTAATTTGATCATCAGCCAGATTAGTATTATAAGAACGTTCATTAAAATGACGGCTTCCCGTACTTGGTTCGATAAGTTCCATATAACTCTCAGGTAAGAATTCATCTCCATGAGTATACCTTAATAATGCTGCTAACGCAACTTCTGGTGGATACTTAGACAAAATAGATGTAGCTAGATCCAAATAACTATGATGATCTTTTTCTTCAGATATTTCTCCAATAAAGGCAAATAGTGATTCTTTTTTAGAATTTATAACTTCAGTAATACTGGGAGCTTTTTGCAGTTTAATATTAGATTTCGTTGCTTTTTGTATTCTATTCAACTGGTATGCTTCCTTAGGTGTAACAAAAGTAATAGCTACACCCTTATTACCTGCTCTACCTGTCCTACCAATACGATGAACATAACTTTCTGCTTCGTTTGGAATAGAATAATTAATAACATGGGTTAAGTTATTAACATCAATGCCACGAGCAGCAACATCTGTTGCAACAAGTATATTAATTTTCTTACTTTTAAAGCTAGCCAGGGTTTTGTTTCTTAAATTCTGTACAATGTCGCCATGAATTGCTTCAGCAGCATAACCTCGTGATTTCAAATGTTCTGTAATATCATTTGCTTCATTTTTGGTTCTGGCAAAAATAATTCCATAAAATTCACGTTCAAAGTCTAATACCCGACACAATGTTTCAAATTTATCAGAATCTCTCACCTCAAAGTAAATTTGTTCAGTTAATTCTGTAGTAGCATTCTTCTGCTGTACTTTTAATATTTTATACTCTACCATATATTTTTTTGCAATATCTAAAATTGCTTTTGGCATAGTCGCAGAAAAAAACAACATTTTTTGCTTTTCTTTATTAGATCTTTTTATAATTTCTTCAACGTCATCTGCAAAACCCATATTTAACATTTCATCTGCTTCATCTAGAACTAAATAATCGAGTTTTGAAGTATTTAAAACCCCACGATCTAAAAGATCTATAATTCTTCCTGGTGTTCCAACTACAATATCTACACCACGTTTGATATTTTTAATCTGTTGTTCTATTGACTGTCCACCGTAAACTGGCAAAACTCGTAATTTCCGTCCTAACAATAGAGAATAAATTTCATCTGATACTTGAACTGCTAATTCACGAGTTGGAGCCAGAATTAGTGCTTTAGTAACACCATTTTCTGGTATTAACGTTTCAATAATTGGAAGAGCAAAAGCTGCTGTTTTACCAGTCCCAGTTTGGGCTTGACCTATAATATTTGATTGTTCGTTTAAGAACTCCGGGATAACGAGTGCTTGAATCGCACTTGGAGTTTCAAATCCTTTTTTAGCTAACGCATTAAGTGTTTGTTCGCTTAATCCCAAATCTTTAAAAGTGATATCTTGCATTGTAATCCTAAAAATTTAAAAAAGAGTTCCCGCAAATGCCGTATATTAATATTTCGATGAACCCAGTTTAACTAATATTAAGACTGCTTGCAGTTTCGGGGCTATTTAAAAAAACGGCGCGCACCCACTGCATGGAAGCTTTCTTCATAAATTCATCATCGGTTCAAAAATATTGTATAAACTACGCGAACATCGCAGGAACCTATCATTATTCTACCACTAAATAACCATAATTTGTAAATATTTTATTAATTATATCTAAACCGTCACTTTTTTATACTGTATTTTTATATTGATGCATAGGGAATAAAAGTATTTCCATATGCATCAAGTTTATAGTATCCAATTATATAAAAGTGACGATTCAGGCATATATACAAAATCATAAAATCCTTTAAATTAGTTTTCATCTTTAGAATACCTGAAAAATACTTTTTTATAAGCAAACAAAAGTCTGAGCAGTAATCTTATAATTGACAAGCTTTTAATGCTATTTTAAAACGTGCATATCCCAAATATGCAAACTCAACATTTTTGTTGGTTTTCATATACCACCACTTATGCTATAATTAGCTACTTATATAAATTAGCACCTGCTAATTTATCATTAACTGAACTTTTTAACGGATAAATAAATTTATGAAACTTAAAAATTTTGTTATTATATTAGCCTCTATATTTTCTCTTATGAGCTGCGCTTCAATGTTTGGAGATAATGGACGTAGGGTTACAGTAAACTCAGATCCAGCTGGCGCTATCATTAAAGTTGATGGCCTAAGTTATGGTAAAACTCCTACAGTGATAACTCTTCCAACCTATATTTATGGTGGTAAAAACATAGTATTACATAAAGATGGCTATGTTGATGTGACTGTACCAGTTAATGCTGAATTCCAATTAGTAGGCTTATGGAATATATTAAACTTCCCGCTTGGATTTGCAATTGATGGCCTTGACGGAAACTTTGTCAAAATATCTCCAGATAGTTTAAATATAAATGCAAGCTTATCTAAGAAATAAACTATACATTTCCAACTTATTTACATGGTAATATATATTATATAAAATATATTACCATTTTCTTAAACTATCACCAATCTAATATTATAACCATACCAACATACATTTTAATAAACTAGTGCTGGCATTGACATTAAATAAGCCCTAGTAGACATTTTATCTTGATGGCACCCATTTTCAAATATTTATCTAATCAATACAATTAATATGTTAAAATTTACTCTGTATGTGAAAATTACTTGAAAGAGAGCTAGCATGAAAATTCTTAAAATAGTAAATTGGGTAGTGCGCATTATAATATTAGCATTATTGGTTGTTCTTATGTTAGATAATCTACAAACAACTACTTTTAATTTTTTTGGAATCTATAAGCTAACCCTACCATTAATTATTATAGCGCTTATATTTATGGGATTAGGTATATTAATCGGCCTACTAGTTTCTCTATTTAGAAGTTTTGAATTGAAAGCCAAAATAAGTATGTTGGAGAAAGAACTTAAGAGAGTTTCGATTACTCCAAGTGCAAGTATTACTCACTATACCGAATAAATTAAGGATCATTGAATTGAATTTAAATGTTTTAATACTTCTAATAGCACCATTATTTTTTGCATTGGGCTGGATAGCTGGGCGAATAGATATGAAAACTGTCATTAGACAAGCAAAACAATTACCAAAGAGAGTTTATGATGGAATCGATGCATTAATTGAAAATAGAACAGGTATTGCAAGCGAAAATATTAGAGACACTGTAGAAAATGAACCACAATTAACAGAATTACAACTAAGCTTAGGTAAATTATACCGTCACCGTGGGGAAAATGATATAGCAATTAAAACACATACCAAACTTCTTAATTCGCAATTTATACTCAATAATGAAGAAAAAGATAAAGTACGCTTAGAGCTTGCTAAAGATTTTCAACAGGCAGGTTTAGTTGATAGAGCTGAAAGTATTCTATTACAATTGATCAATAGTGACTTATATTCCCACAAAGCTCGTGAATTACTATTAAATATATACCAGCAAGATAAAAATTGGAAAGATGCCATAGATACAGCAAAAACATTGGCTACTTCCGATTACATCTATCACACTGAAGTTGCTCAATTTAATTGTGAATTAGCTCAAGAAGCATTGATTAAATCCAATATCAGTCAATCACTAGAATATATCAATAATGCTCTTGAAATAAACCGTAAGTGCGTGAGAGCCAACGTTTTATTAGGTGAATATTATTATAGCCAAGAGAACTATCTTGAAGCTATCAAAACTTGGCAATTAATCGAGAAACAAAATTATCTATATTTACCAATGGTTATAGAAAAAATTTTTGATGCTTATATTAGGTCTAACCAAATCAAAGAAGGCTTAACCTTACTTAAAGGATATATTACTCTTTATCCAAAACTAAACTTATGTGATGTAATTTTTAGCAAATTGATTGTTTTTGAAAATCCTAGTACCGTTTTGGAATATTTAAGAACCACTATTAAAAATAACCCTAATTCAAAATCTGCTTCTCTGTTAATTGATTTACACTCAAATACTACAGAACTATCTACTGATTTCAAGCCAGATGCTGAAATTATAAAAAATCTATTATTAAATTATAATGCTAGGTTAGCTAGGTATCGTTGCGGCAGATGTAATTTTAAAGGACAGACTTTCTTCTGGCAATGCCCCGCTTGTTATGAATGGGAGAGTGTACACCCATTTAGTGTTGAGGCGTAGATTTCATTGAATATATATCAATGAATATTGCTAGAAAATACAATTTGTTTTTATTCCTAATTATTGTTGGTGGAATCACTTTTGGGTATAATATAAGTGTTATAACAAGCACCTTGCCAAAACTTGCCAATATTTTCAACATATCTGAATCTACAACCTCACTAATTGCAGGCTTGGTTTTTGCAGGTATGGCATGTGCAAAACTTACTATGTCGTTATTTAATGATATCTTAGGTCGACGCAAAACTTTAATAATATCCGGGTCCATATTCTGTATCGGTACATTTATCATTATAATAGCCCAATCGGTAAGTTATATAATAATTGGTAGGTTACTTCAAGGCTTTAGTGGTGGATTATTAATGTTCACAACTTCATTATATATAGTAGAAGTTGCACATGATAATAATCGAGGCAAATTAACTGCATTATATCAGTTAAGCTTTACAATTGGTCTGCTAATTGCAAATTTAATTGGAATGTTTATGTATAACATAAACTGGAAAATAACTTTTGGTTTACTAATATTGTTGTGTACTATTTTTATTACCTTAATTTATCAACTTCCGTGCTCTCCTGCCTGGCTATTTAGAAAAGGGAAATATACTGAATCAATCAATGCACTACTAATTACCCATACTCGGGTTGAATCTGAAAAAATTATTGGCAATTGGCACACAGATAAGAAAATGCAAAAGTTAGCATACGTATTTCAAGCAAAATATTTTAAAGCCCTCATCTTGGTAGTTACCGTAACTTGTTTAAATCAGTTAACTGGTATTAATGCTATCTTGCAAACTAGCACTATTTTAATTAGTAATTCTGGATTAGCCAATCATGCTGCACTTCTTGGTAGTATTGGATTAACTGCTGTAAATGTTTTAGGAACCTTAATTGGAATAACTGTGGTAGATCGCTTTCCCAGAAATAAACTATTAGGAGTTTGCGGTATTATTATTGCTATTGCTCACTTCATTATAGCAATTAATTTTTTCTATAAAATAAACTCTCCAATAGTTCTAATTGGAGGATTATTGTTATTCATATTATCTTATGCTATAGGACCGGGTATAATAATATGGCTAGTCTTCTCTGAGTATCTACCATTACCAGTAAGAAGCCAAGGTATTGCTGTTGCAGGATTTATTAACGCTATAGCCGGATTTCTTATTTCATCACTGTTTTTATATCTAGGTAAAACCTATAGCCTTAGTTGGATTTTCTTAACCTGTTCTATATGTAGCTTTATATATGGACTAATACCTCTGTTTTATTTACCAAATACTACAGGAAAAGACATAGAAAATTTTGAAAAACTATTCACTAAAGAATAGTTTCATATCTCTTTACCACAAATCACATAAACTTACTTATTAATATCAATGTTATTAGTAGTAATATTGGTCCAGCACCAGCAACAATGACAGCTAATCGTTTAGTTTGCACTCAAAATATTATACCAATATAGAGCTCAAGTTAAAGGGATATCAAGAAATATTAGATGTGGAAGAACTCTAATATTGGAATTCTTGTCATTAGACCATTGTTGCCCAACCGCTTCTAAGTTAGCTAAATTAGTATCAGTTATATCATCCAATGCATCACTAGCTTTACCTAGTGAATCATTAATTCTCAAATATATTTTTACCCAGTAGCATTTTAGAGTGATATTTTGCTAATGATGAATCGCCTAACATCAGATCATCAATTAATTCATTTTTTAACCAACAGGCTCCATCCCAACCTTTTGGCGAATCAAAAAATCTCCTAATCCGTTTACCCCAGTCCCAAATGATAATAATTTTATATCCGTCAATGAATATCTTTGTTTTAAAGCTTCACTTACTAAACACATACTAAGATTATTTGTAGGTAAGATGTTTGGTATTTTCATCTGTTTTTCCTTCATTAATAAAGACAAAGCAAATAAAGCCTATTACTATTAATGCAAAATAAATTAATATTAAATCTATTTGGCTATATAAATTAAACATCCCAATAAAGCTTACAACTATAACTGCTGATATCATATTAATAAAACTCATTACAGCTGAAGCATTGCTTTTGTCAGTTATATTTTTCATTGAAATTGCTGCAGCATTTCCAAAAATAAAGGATAACCCCATATAAATAATAATCATGGGCATAAATAATCCTAAAACATGGCTATGCAAAGTAATATAACAAATTACCATTATAACGCACCCTATAAGTGAGATGATGAGTCCCCATAATAAGCATTTTTCAGGGGAAGCGCTTTTTCCATAATGATTTGCTAATATCGAACCAAGTACTATCCCAACACTTGGAATAAAACTATAATATCCAAAAGCATCCGTATTTAAATGCATCTGATTCATTACTATAAATGGCGATACGCTAGCAAAAATATAAACAAAGCTGCTGCCCAATCCAACCAACATACCCCCTAAAATAATGCGGTAACATTTTAATTGATAGAAATATCCCAATAGTACTGATTTAAGATCTAATTTTACACAACAATTCTCATCAAGATGTGCTGGCAATTTGTTAATTAATAATAGAACAACTAGCGAATAAAAGATCATTATATAAAAACCACCAGTCCAGTTGAACATTGTTATAGCAATACTTCCCAGATAAATACCAATACTGGGTGTAATAGCAAAAGCCATTGTTAATAAACCCATAATCCTAGCTGCTTCATTATGTGTATATAGTTTACTCGATAATGTAAAAGTCATTTTTAAACCGCAAGCACAACCTAAAGCCATAATGAATCTAGCGATGACTAAAACAGGAAAGTATTTCAAATAATATGAAGATATTGCAGCTATTGTGCCAAGTAGAGAAATTATAGTCCCAACTCTTAGACTTGGACGGACTCCGAATCTATTAGTCAATGGTCCATAAAGTAATTGCCCAAACGCATATCCGAATAAATAACTGGTAATAGTATAGTTAGCAATATTTGAGGATATTTTAAAATACTCTGCAATTAATGGTAACCCAGATACAAAAGTCACCGCTCCAATTGAACCGTATGAAATTAAAAACATTAAAATAATTAGTTGTAGTTTTTTCATAATATAGAACCATTATAAATAAATTTATCAAGTAGTTATTGTATGCTACAATTGATACTAATTATTTTAGTATTAACGACAATTTATTGCTTTTATACGCCATGGAACAGTTTATAGAACTTCAGAATTTACAAACTAGTATTTTTACGCTTGTAAGCCATTCAACTACTCGCGATTTACATAAACACGAAACAGCTCAACTATCAGTGCCGCAGAATGGCATAATATATTTTATGGTTGAAGGTCAGTTATATATGATTCCTCCTAACACAGCAATCTATATCCCGGCTAATATTCATCACTGTATTTATAAAACAAATAACAAAATCATTATTGAAAATATCTATTTTTCTAAAAAATATTTTGACCTATTGCCTCAAATAACAAGAGCAGTTACTTTAACTGATTTAGCAAAAATATTAATCGAACGTCTTTGTAAAATATCCAAAGATGATCTAGATAATAATAAAACGCAACAAATGCTGGAATTGCTGTTAGATGAGTTAAAAGAAATTAACAACAAACTTGAATTTAACTTAAAAATACCACAAAATGAAGGCTTAAGACAGATTTTTAATCATGTCGCAAATAATGAGTCCGCTAATCTTCCAAATCTCGAAAGTTGTGCAAGTGCAATTAATGTAAGTCCAAGATCGCTGCAAAGAATCATTAAGCAAGAATTGGGAATTAGTTTTATTCTATGGCGTGGACAAATCCTTTTTATGAAGTCTCTGGAGTTAATACATAAACATAAAAGTACGTCAATTGTGTCATATATGTTGGGATATAATAGTGAAAGTGCATTTATTTCGATGTTTAAGAAATTTTCTCATGGAAAAACACCATCAGATTTCTATTAGCATCGGACTACATTATTTATGTTGTAGTAGAATATGTTAAAGTATATTGATTTCCGATTTTATCTAAATATGCAGTAAAACCCAACTTTATAAGTGTTAAGATTTTAGATGTTAAAGAATTCTAAGAGTGATTTTTTATTATCATTATACCATTGTTGCCCAGCTTCTTCTAAGTTAGCTAAGTTAGCATCAGTGATATCATCTAATGCATCACTAGCTTTACCAAGTGAACCATTAATCCTCAAATAGCTTTTACCCAGTAGCATTTTAGAGTGATATTCTGCTAATGATGAATCGCCTAACATCAAATCATCAATTAATCCATTTTTTAACCAGCGGACTCCGCCCCAGTTTTTTGACGTGTCAGAAAAATTTTCTAATACATTTACCCCGGTCCCAAATGATAATAATTTTATATCCTGCAATGAATATCCTTGTTTTAAAGCTTCACTTATTAAACACATACTCGGATTATTCGCAATAATACCGCCGTCTATTAAATTCCTTGGTTTATATTCTGTAGTTACCACCGATGGGAAATATGTTGGTGCAGCTGTAGTTGCATCTGCAACTTCAGAAATTAAAGGATTAAATTGACTATCTGTTCCTTTGGTACTTTTAAAAACAACTGCCTTATCATTCATAAAGTCATATGCTGTAGCCAATGCTGTCTTTGGTATGTCAAGTATTCGTTTTGTACCAAATATTTCATTAAATACTTGAGACTTACTTTCTCCTTGATACTTTGCACCAAATACATATGGCACATACAATAAAGACTTTTTGAATATTCTACCTAAATTAGGCTGTTCATATAAATTAGAAATTGTGCTACCTGAATATTGATTAGCTGCAATTCCTAATGTAATTAAGGCACCTGTACTTGTACCTGCAAAGAAATCAAAAGTATTATATATAGTCGCTCCCAAATCCTTTTCCAATAATGCTAAAAAAGTGGCAACTATTTTACCTCGAACCCCACCACCATCAACACTAAGTAGAAATATTTGCTTACCCATAATACCCCCCTTAATTAATAAATTTATTAGACAAATCAGAGAAATTTTTTTGCTATTTCGACTATTCTTGACTGGCTATCAATAATCGCATGTTTTTGCGCTTGAAGTGCCATTTTTAAACATGTTTCACGAGTAAGGTTTTTAATAAGAGATATCATTTTTTGGATGGTAAAGTCTTGCTGTAATACCATTAATGCAGCATGGTCAGCTACAAGAGGAAGCACATTAAATTTTTGATGATCATCAACTGCATGCGGATATGGAATAAAAATAGCTGCAAGACCAACTGCACATATTTCACTAACAGTTAAAGCCCCTGCTCTACAGATGATTAGATCTATATCACTATAAGTATCTGCCATATTATCGATAAAAGAAACTACTTTTGCATTAATTTTAAGCTCATCATATTGTTGTTGTATGTCAGCTATCTCCCTTTTGCCAATCTGATGTATAACACTTTCAATATTAGGTAAATGCTCAAAAACATAAGGGAGATTATCATTAAAAACTTTTGCCCCTAAACTACCACCTAATACCAAAACTTTGAGTCCACCACTTCTATTCCTATATCGTTTTTCTACACCCTTTAGCTGTAGAATATCTTTTCGTACTGGATTACCAACTAGTATTGTTTTTTCACCAGGAAAGACATCTCTATACGCAACTAGAACGAAATTGGCAAGTTTAGATAATATTCTATTGGTAAGGCCGGAAACTGAATTTTGTTCATGTATTATTAGTGCTATATTTAATAGTTTGGCAATTAATGATACTGGAAAGCTCGCATAACCACCAAAGCTAATTACAACATTTGGTTTATGTAATCTAACAATCTTATATGCCTGATAAAGAGCTTTCGATAATATAAATGGTAATTTTATTAAATTAACTATTCCGCGTTTACGTAAACCAGATATCGCAATTTTTTCTAGATGTATATCATTCTTAGGCACTATTTCATTCTCAATGCCTTTAAATGAACCAACCCAAATTACATCATAACCTTGGTTAATTAATTCATAAGCAACAGCTAGCGCAGGAAATACATGACCTCCAGTACCTCCAGCTGTTATAAATACTTTTTTAGTATTCATTAAGAATAAATATTCCTTTTTAGCTCTTTATTCTCATAATCTATTTTCAACAAAATAGCTAAAGCTATAAAATTGATAACAATTGAACTTCCGCCATATGAAATAAACGGTAAGGTGAGTCCTTTAGTGGGTAATATTCCCATTGTAACTCCAATATTAATCAGCGCTTGCACTAAAAACCAAATACTTATTCCTTGAGCCAAGAATGCCTGAAATTTACGACGTGGTAATTGTTTTGCTTCCATTGCAATTACTGTTATTCCGCGATAAAAAATAACCCAAAATAATAACAATATCACTAAAACCCCAACAACCCCAGTTTCTTCAGCTATAATTGCTAAAATAAAATCGGTATGCGCTTCTGGTAAGTAGAAAAGTTTCTCTATGCTATTGCCTACGCCGACTCCTAACCATCCACCGTGACCCACTGCTAATAATGAATGCGTCAGCTGATATCCTTTGCCAAGTGCATCACTCCAAGGATCCATAAAACCTAAAAACCGCCTTATCCTATAAGGTTCAACTATAACTAAGAAGGCAAAGCCGATTATTCCAATTACGGTTAACCCTGCTATAAATTTTCTACTGGTATCAGATAGATAAAACATCCCTAATGCAATAATAAATACAACAGTAGTTGTTCCCATATCTGGTTCTAAAAGTAATAAGCCCATAAATATAAGCATTACTAGTAGAACAGGTCCAAAATCCTGAAAAAAACGCCTTAGTTGTAACTGTTTAACACTCAAATAATATGATAAGTATATCACAATACCTAGCTTAGAAAGTTCGGATGGTTGTAATCCAATACTTCCCAAACCGATCCATCTTCTTGAACCATTTACAACTTTCCCTACATGTGGTATTAACACCAATCCTAATAACAACATTATTATTAGAGTGAGTTTTGTAGCGTTTTTTTCGATTGCAGCTGTTGGCTGATTAAATACTAAGAAAAAAATCAATATTCCTATTATAATACTAATAACATGGCGAATTAAAAAATAATATTGACTACGTGCTCCTGATGCAGCATAAGCAACTGATGATGAATATACCATGATTATACTTATTCCCAATAGCAAAAATACTGAAAATAAAATTTTATTGTCAACTTTATTATCATATTTTGCTTCTGAACTAACAAAAAACCATCGCATCAACTTATTGGCAAGCTTCATTTACGTTATCTTTTAATTAACTAGTGATTATAATGTAATATTGGTTATTAACCGATAAAGTTATTCTCAGTATTTAGATCATCTGTGGAAACAAATCAATTTATGCAAAATTTTTAGCAACAAATTCCCAATTTACTATTTTAAAGAATGACTCTAGGTAATTAGGGCGGCTATTCCTATAATCTATATAATAAGCATGTTCCCATACATCACAAGTAAGAAGTGGTTTATTTTGTGTTGTTAATGGAGTTGCAGCGTTTGATGTTGATACTAAATCCAATTCACCATCAGGAGTCTTTACTAACCATCCCCAACCAGAACCAAAAGTTCCAATAGATATTTGAGCAAAAGCTTTTTTAAACTCGTCAAAGCTGCCCCACTTTTTATTTATTGCTGCAAGTAAATCTCCGGTAGGTTCGGTATTATTTGGAGTAAGACAATTCCAATAAAACGCATGATTCCAAGCTTGGCCAGCATTATTAAAAATGCCTCCTGAAGATTTTTTAACAATCTCTTCCAAAGTCATTGCTTCAAATTCAGTACCTTTAATAAGATTATTTAAGTTGGTAACATAAGTCTGGTGGTGTTTTCCATGATGATATTCTAAAGTTTCTTTCGAAATGTAAGGGCTTAATGCATCAAGGTCATAAGGTAATTTAGGTAATACATGTTCCATAGTTAGTTCCTTTTAAAAATTAACGTTAAGCTCTAAAAGAGCTATTCCATTATTAGACATATCATAATTTAACTTATTTATTATCTTCAAAATATAAGTCATTCACACTTAATCACTATTAACAGATCTTTTTTTATATATCATCTTATACACATAATAAGTAGTTATATTCAAAATCGTTAACCATACAATACCAATAATGGAGATAACAATAAAAACTGGAATCATAAGGTAGATATTATGAAAGGTGTCCCACAGTTTCAACAAAATTAAGAGCGATGGAGCTCCTATTGCTAGCGATATCCCGCCAATTATTATTGAAAATGCTAAAAGTACAATTATATTATAAAAACAAACTTGCAAACTTAGCCACATAGCACTTTTAGGCTCAACATCATCATTAAATAAGCAAAGTACCGGTGATAGCCACATACTAATACCTAACAATATTGCTGGTATATATAACAATAAAAACAATAAAATATCTGTTGCTAAAAACTTATCACTCTCAGATGGTATGTTCAAAAAATATTCTGCTAATATAATAACTGTACTTAAACAAAAATTGATAAATGCCAATCTTAAAACAAGGCGATTAGCAAATAATCCTTTAAAGATTTCTCCAATAGATAATTGTTCGTGATTTTCAACTTTGTTTGCACAATATGCAAATCGTGCTGCAAATAAAGGTGATAGAAATGCACCAATAAATGGTAACATTGTCAATATTGAATTAAATATTCCTAAAATTAGGAATTGTAATGGCTTTTCACGAAAAGTTATAAATGCTTGCTTTATCCAAAATAAACTATATTTTAATTTTAAATCTTTACGAATTATTATATTATGCATTCATTTTCCTAACAATCAATCTCAACATCAAACTTAGAAATAAATATATAAGTCAAAACACTTATTCTTTAATTCTGGCAAAGGCATTAAATATTTTTGTCATTAGTATAAGAGATCATTTTATCATACTTTACTTTAAAAATATACTGGATAGTAAAATTAGTGTATTTTGAGATGAAAACACACTAATATAAAGCTCACATAAAAAAAGAATAAAGTAAAGTCGTTTGCATTACATTTCACTATTAACAACAGCCTTTTCACCAAAGATTGTTTTATAAATATAGTAAGGAAATAAACTCAAAATAGAATTAAGAATAATAACGATAATATAAGTAATAATTACACATAATATTCCTAGAAAATTGGTTACCAACAAGTTATTATGGGATAACGCAAGCAGTATAAAAAACACAACAAACAAAGGGAGAGAGACCACAAACACTATTAAAGTAATTAATAAAATAAGAGCAATAAATGCAATTATATTACGAATGCAAATTTTAAAACCTAACCAGACAGCATTTTTAACTTTTATCTCTTTATTAAAGAAGCAGATGGTAGACGCAATCCACATACTAATACCAAATACTGCCATAAATATCCATAAAAAAATTAGCAATAATACATATGGTGTGTCTAAGTTTTTAAGGTGGATTTTAAGAAAATAAAAATACACAAACATAACAATTATACCAATACACCCATTTATCAATGACAGTCGCAATATATTTCGATTATTAAATATTCCACTCCAAAACCCTTTGATAGTAAACTGTTCCTAATTATTAAGTTTATCTGCACAATACATATATCTTGCTGTAAATAAAGGTGCAAAAAATGCTCCTAGCAATGGAATAAGAACTACTATTGTTGTAATGGTTTGCAAAAATAAGAATTTTAAAGGGTTTTTAAAAAATGTTCTAAATGACTGTTTTAAAGACCACCAAATGTGCCTTAATTTTAAATTATTTTGAATTGTTATACTATCCATATTCTACCTTTCTAATCTTTTGCTTTACTCAATGGGTACAGCAATTTTTTCATATTTACTACAATATTTATAAAGTTTACATTATAAATACTATACCTATTACATCAGCAGTTAACCATATTTACAGCTAAACCTCCAAGCGATGTCTCTTTATATTTACTACCCATATCTCTACCTGTTTGTAGCATAGTTTTAATCACAGCATCTAAGCTAATTTTCCCCGGCTCTTCTTCCAATAATGCCAGATTTGCAATATCTATAGCTTTACTTGCTGCTACACCATTTCGCTCAATACAAGGTATTTGAACCAAGCCTTCAACTGGATCACATGTCATCCCCAAGTTGTGTTCCATACCAATTTCAGCAGCTTTCTCAATTTGAATTAAAGAGCCACCTAAAACAGCAGTTAATGCTCCTGCTGCCATTGAACAAGCAACCCCAATCTCACCCTGGCAGCCAACTTCAGCAGCAGATATAGATGCCCCAAACTTATATAACATGCCAATTGCACCAGCAGTTAATATAAATTCAATCAATTTATCTTCGGTAGCACTCTCACAAAAATTACGGTAATACTCCAAAACACCGGGAATGGTGCCAGAAGCACCATTAGTTGGAGCTGTTACTATCCTACCAAATGCCGCATTTTCTTCATTAACAGCAATAGCATAACAGCATGCAAGTAAGCGTTGGTCTTTTAATAAGTCAGCTTTATTTTGTAACTTCTGATGTAAGCCTGGCGCTCGTCGTCTGACATTTAAACCGCCAGGCAAAAAACCACTAGCATGTATACCACGCTCAATTGACTCATGCATAACTTTTATTATTTCAAGTGCTTCTTGCCTAAACTCTTCTCTAGTTTTTCGATGTAACTCATTTTGAATCACTAATTCGGCAATTGATATTTGATGTTGATGACATAGCGTAAAAAGTTCAGTAGCAGTTTTAAATGGATATGGAATATTCCCTTTTTCTGATTCATCATCATGCCCATAAAATTTCATCTGATCTTTAGGAACAATAAATCCACCACCAACAGAAAAATACTCCTGGCTTAATAAAATTTCACTATCAGCATCATAAGCAGTAAACCGCATACCATTAGCATGCTCTGGTAAAAATTCATTTTTATGAAGTGTTAGATCTCTTGAATAAATAAACTCTATTTCTTTCCCACTATTAATTTTAATTTTATTTAATTGTTTAATTTCATTTGCTCTACTAATAAATGTAGTCACATCAACGGTTTTTGGATCTTCTCCACATAAACCATTTAATACCGCAAAAGTAGTACCATGCCCTTCTCCAGTCAAAGCTAATGATCCAAATAAATCAACTGTTACTCTTACCATAGTATTAATTAAATTATGCGACTTTAAATTATTCACAAACAAATTTGCAGCACGCATTGGCCCAATTGTATGAGAACTTGATGGACCTATTCCGATACTAAACATATCAAGTGCACCTAACATTCTATGTATTCCTTTAATTTATAATAATTCAGTTTGCTCAGAATTATATTTTTTATCAATAATTGCACTTAAAGTATCCTCTTTTAATAAAATTTCCACTCTCTGATGGTGTTTGACATCTTTATCTTTACACACAACTTTCCCATCGATACTTCTTACAATAGCATAACCTCTATTTAAAACATTGTGTGGGTTTAATAATTCTAGTTGCGTTGTTATATTGGCTAATTTATTTTTTACTATACGTAATTTATTAGTTATTCCCAAGTTTAATCTATTTGATAAATGATTTAATTTATTATTAAGACCTAATGTATTGATTTTTTTTGGATCTAGTTTTAGCTGTAAAAGCTGTAATGCTGCCTTATTTTGAACAATAACTTTAATAATTAAGCTAAATAATCTACTCTCTAGGTTATTTATTTTTGTAATTCTTTCTTTTAATTGATTAATTGGATTTAATATTTTTAATTGTCTATAATATATATCTAGCTTTTGTCTTCTATCATTCATAATGTATTCAAATTTATGCACTAGCTGCATATGTAATTTACTAATTTCCATTTCCCATTCTAGTTTTGCTTTTGCAACTAATTCAGCTGCAGCTGTTGGCGTAGGTGCACGTAAATCTGATACATAATCAATTATAGTAGTATCAGTTTCATGACCAACTGCACTAATTATTGGAATTTGGCTTGAAAATACTTCGCGTGCCACAACCTCTTCATTAAAACACCATAAATCTTCTGGACTTCCACCACCACGACACACAATCAACACATCTACTTCTACTCGCTTATTTGCAAGCCTAATTGCTTTGGATATTTGCATTGCAGCATCTTGCCCTTGTACCGCGGTATGGTACACAATAATTGGAATATTAGGCATTCTACGTCTTAATGTAGTAATTACATCACGAATAACAGCTCCTTCTTTCGAAGTAATTACACCGATGGATTTAGGAAATACAGGGATTGTTTTTTTATACTGAACATCAAATATACCTTCCTCACGCAACTTTAACAAAAGTCTGTGATACGCTTCCCATAATTCGCCCATTCCAACTTGGCGTATCCGCTCTACGTTGATTTGGTAGCTACCATTAGCAGGATAAATAGTAATTCTACCTCTTACCTCAACTTTTAATCCGCTTTTCAGTTCAAAATCAAGTGAAGGCAAGAAGCTTGCAAACATTACACAAGAAATCTTTGCACTCTCATCTTTTAAATCAAAGTACACATGGCTATAGGATTTGACACCGGATATCTCGCCTTGTATCCAGCAAATAGGCATATTATTTTCAAGTAATGTTTTGGCTAATTTATTTAACTGGCTAACAGTTATGGTTTCATCTTTTATAGCTGATACAGTTTCCACGAATTAGTACTTCAACAAACTATCTAATTTACCTTCACGATTTAGTTTGGCTAAATCATCAAAACCACCAACAAGTACTTCGCCAATATAAATTTGCGGAACAGTTCTTCTACCTGTTAATTCAATCATCTTATCAAGCTCACCAGGATCAAGATCAATACGAATTTCCTTAAATTCAAGTACTCCTTTTTCTTTTAATAATTTTTTTGCCATATTGCAATATGGACACATTTCTTTTGAATAAATTGTTACCTGTTTCATTTATAATTTTCCCACTATGCTATAATAACTACCAATTATACACCAAAAACACTTGATAATCTAATTTTTTGTAGCAGATCTACATTAGTTTAAACACTTATAAAAAGGCATAGTGGATAAGTTTTCAAATAAATTTGATATTCTGGAAAAAACTTAATTGCTTTATAAATAAGAGAACACCCATTCACTTTGTAAGAAAGATTAAATATGATTTATAGCATGACCGGTTACGCAACTACTGATATACAACTTCCATCTCTTAATATCCAAATTGATATAAAATCAGTTAATCACCGTTTTTTTGACCTCACATTACGTTGCCCAGATGGATTTAAATCATTAGAGCCGTTTATTCGTGAAATGATAATAAATAAAATACCTAGAGGTAAAATTGATTTACGATTAAATTGCAAAGAAAATCAAACCACAGCAATAAAAATAAACCTGAATTCAAGTAAGTTAAACAATTATTTGGAAATATACAATAAAATAAAGGATACTAACTCTGAACTCACCCATGGCAGCATTACTGATATATTAAGGCTTCCCGGTATAATTGATGCTGAAACTATCGAACTTGATGAAATAAAACATATTATTTTGAATGCAATAGGCAAGTTAGCTTATGAATTAAAAGCAAATCAAGAAATTGAAGGAGAAAAATTATCTATACTGCTGTTAGATAAGATTGACAAAATTGACAAAATCGTAAATTTATGTTTAAAAATATTACCAGAAATTATTCAAAATTATAAAAATAAGCTTCAACAAAAATTATTAGATGCTTTTGAAGAATCAGTGGTAAATGAACAAAGGTTCCAACAAGAATTCGTTTATTTTTGTCAAAAGATTGATGTAGACGAAGAACTATCTCGTCTACTATTTCATACTAATCAACTCCGTAGTCTTATTAATGATGGTGGAATTATTGGTAAGAAAATTGATTTTTTAACTCAAGAAATGTTAAGAGAAGCTAATACATTTGGTTCTAAATCAGTAGCAACTACTACCACTCAATATGCCATTGAACTTAAAGTTTTAATAGAGCAAATTAAAGAACAATTGCAAAATATAGCTTAAACAAATAAATTTTCTCAAACATCAAGCTAATTTTTTTGAATAATACGATAACTAACATCAAATACATAAGACCCATTATAGTAATCTTTTTGTTTGCCAACCTCTTCTATTAATTGTTGTATATCTAAATCAGCTTTTGCTAACTTATTTAAAAAAGACTTAAAATATACCAGTTGCGGTATATTTAAACTATTTATTATTTTTTATCTTCGATGTTCAGTAGAACACACAAACCCCCTAAAATTATCAAAATAATAAAAAAAAATGATACGTATAATATCGACTATAACAAAAATTTAAAGGAACATATCCATTTTGGAGTCTATGAGTAATTTTGTGTAAAATTGTATTAGTTGTATTAGTTTAGATTTAGTCTAACATTTATTAAAAATATCCTCTATCTTATTACAACTTAGTTATAATTTCAGGTGTCATTTCTATTTCACATAAAGGTGGCATCTCTATTTCTGGTTCATAACCTAATGTCAAAAAAACACTATGGCATTTTATAAATAAGCATGAACTCTTGATTTTTAAGAACCAATTTATCTAATTTTATTAAAATATTTTTTGGAAATATATAATGTTAAGTACTTCTCATATAGTACCTCAGCACAAAAAAGGTGTAGGTATAATACCTAGTGGATCAACATCGAAATCCCATCCACAATCTCAGTCATCGACAAAATCATCATACTTTCATAACGCCAACTATCAGGAAAATTTTATTGCTACATATCAAATCAAAGATAATATATCTAACATCCTTCACAATAATATAAAAACAAGATTAGAAACATTCTTTTCTTCCCAAGATTTTGCAATATTGTGCCTAGATTTTTATATTTTACTGGCTAGCTTTAAAAAAAATGAACACTTCGATTTAGACTTATTAATATCTAACACCGTTGCTACAGCAAAAAACAATTTGCTTAGGGGAAAACCAAAGCAAAACTCTGAAAAAAAACAAAAACAACAAAAACCCAATCATAACAATATAATGTTCAACGAGTCTGAACTAAGATCAATGTTTACAGCAATATTTACCAATCTCAGTAAAAACAAATTAAATGTGTACTTGGTACGTTCATTGATATATCATCCTAATTTCGAATTAAGCCTACGCTCATCGACAGCACCAATAGACACTAGCAAAACTTTACCAAATTTATTCAGCAAATTAAAAACCATTATTGAAAAATCAAGATCCGAGCCTGAACTTTATCAGAAACTCAAATAATGGCTATTCTAATAATGATATTAGAAAAATATGGATTTGATGCAAACAGCTTAATTATAAAAGAACAAACTAAAAATAATTTTGAGAGGCGCTTAAACAGATCTATCTTTGCAAAGTATTCTGATATCCTGTACGATATTAGTAGCCAAGTATACTTTGAATATTTAATCTTAAATTCAGTAATTATGTTAGTATTAATATCTTTTTTTATTCCAAACTATTATGAGTTATTAATAACAGACCCTTTCGATTTAATTATTTATATTTTTGAGTCAATTGCCATACCCATGATATTATTGTATTTATTAATAAAATTGACAAAAATGCAACTTGAAAACCTTGCTTTATACCCTGATCTCAACAATCTATCTATAGTTTTAATTACTTTAAATAACTTAATAAATTTAGATACTCAATATATTGAATCAGCCCTAAAAGATCAAGACTACTTGATTAAAAAAAATGCTATTAACAACAATTTTGAATATTCTGACACCTTAAAACAAAAATTAATTTTGCCATCTATCACTGTAAAAACACTTAGTCAACCAAATAGTTTACCTCAAAATTCAGAAACCATAACATTTAATGATCTAGAACACAAAATCCTATTCCCCAATGTTTGTCGTGAAAATTTACGTCCTATTAAAACAGATGAAAATATTTATACGGATGGAAAAGAAAAACCTAACCATCTAAGATACTCTACTCCTCCGCTGTTAATACCACCAACCATAAATCAGCAAATAAACAACAAAATCAAAAAAAGCAAGAAGAGACAAAAAAAACTGATACACATAAAACCCATGCCCCAAACACTATTATTTTTGAAAAATCCAGTATCAGTAAAAACTACCCATCAAAACCAATATGTTTTAAATACTTAAAACTTGTAGAAGGTCGACATGGGAATATTTATAATATTTATTTGGACATCGATTTAACATACAATCATCGTTACAAAGATGATTATGAAAAATTAAGAGATGCCTTTAATAAAAGTGAAGAAGTTAAGCGTGGTAAAGGCTCTAGTGGTATAAAAAAATTAAAATCTCCTATTATGATAAATAATATAGAGTATACCCATGAAATTAAGTCAATATCAACAAAAAGTAGCATTTATGGTTTTATATCTCCTTCACCAATTTTAAACCGACATGTTCTAATATTTAACCATTTTGACAAAGACGCTTTTTTAACTAAGAGCTCCTCCTCCTGACTTTCCTGACTTTCCTGACTTTCCTGACTTTGTCATTTTTAGTAATAGGTATATTAAGCTGCCACAAGCGCATATTGTAAAAGGATGATTAAGACAATAACCTTTTATCCATTGTTTTATCAACTAATAATGTACATACCCCTGTGCCTGTAACATTAGTCATAGTTCGCCCCATATCTACTATTTTGTCTATACCAATAACAAGAGCTAGCCCTTCTAACGGGAAGCCCATCCCAACTACAACAAAAGTTGCTGACATTAATGCAGTACTTGGCATACCCACTGAACAAAACGCAGCAATGGTTGATAAAATAAAAATTAATAAATACTGTTGCATTGATAAATCTATATGGAGAATATTTGCAGTTAAAATACATACTATTGCCGGGTAAATTGCACCACATGCATCCATCTTCATATTTGCACCTAGAGGTGCAACAAAGCCAGCTACATCTTTATGTATTTTTAAATTATCGATTAGACACTCTATTGTTACAGGCAATGTCCCTAAACTTGAAGATGTAGTAAACGCTGTTACCATTGCTGGACCAAAAGCTTTTAAAAATACCAAAGGATTAATTCGTGCCACAAACATAATTAAAAGCATATAAACAATTAGTTGTAATGCACATGCTATATAAATTGCCAGAATAAATTTAACTAGCGGAAGTAGCGTCTGTATACCGTACTCATTTGATACTTGAGCCATTAATACGAAAATTGCAATTGGGGAAAGTCGAATAATTACTCGGGTAATTTTAAATAATATTTGAGAAAATTCATCAAAAAATAATTTTACTGTTTTACCTTGTCCACCCATCGATGCTAAAGATAAGCCAATAAATATAGCAAATAAAATTACTGGAATAATCTTGCCATTTGCAATATCAGCAATTATATTACCAGGTAACATATCTAGTAGTACTTCTCTAATACTTGGACGAGTTTTAACAATTGTACTAGATACATTATGTAAATCTAAATTAACACCAATTTGCATAAATGATGCAACAATGATCCCGATTAAACTTGCAAAAACAGCAGTTATCAAAAACCACCATAATGTATTTATACTTAGTTTTTTCATGGTAGCATAATTTTCTGATTTTGCAAAACTAGCTACAATTGTACTAAATACCAATGGCACAACCATTAATTTTAATAATTTTAGGAAAATCGTTGCAATTGGAGATAAATACCATACAGCACTAGCTGGTACAAAATAGCCAAAGACCAAGCCTAAAAATAATGCTAGAAGACATTGTGTACCAAATTTAATTTTCATATATTACTCCACTTCTTGATGGGGCTACTTTTATAAGCCACTTAGTCTTGGGAAACCTTTTTTTGAATAAACCAATAACAATGAAATTGCCGCAGGAGTAACCCCTGAGATTCGAGATGCTTGGCCTAAATTTTCTGGCTGGAATTTAACAAGTTTTTGTACTACCTCTGCAGATAAGCCACTTATTTGGGAATAATCAATATTAACTGGTAGCTTTATATCATCCAAATAAGCTTGTTTACCAACTTCTTCCTGCTGCCTAGCAATATAACCTTCATATTTTATTTGTACTTCTATTTGCTGATGAATTCTGTCATCTTCAAATACAGCATCTCCAAACTTCGGTAATTTAGTCAAATCTAAATATGATACCTCAGGACGCTTTAATAAGTCATGTAGAGAATATTCGCGATCTAACTGTTTACCAAAAACATTTAACGCAACCTCATTATCGATGATACCTGGATGAACCCATACTGTTTTCAATCGCTCAATTTCATTAAATATTGCTTCTCTTTTATAACAATAATCATCCCATTGTTTATCTGTTACAACACCAATTTTCCTACCTATTTCAGTTAAACGTAAATCTGCATTATCTTCTCTTAGTTGTAATCTATATTCAGCTCGTGAAGTAAACATTCTATATGGTTCTGTAACGCCTTTGGTGATTAAGTCATCAACCAATACCCCTAAATATGCTTCACTACGCTTTGGACACCATGATTCAATTTCCTTCACGTACAACCCAGCATTTATTCCTGCTAATATACCTTGAGCTGCAGCCTCCTCATAACCAGTAGTTCCATTAATTTGTCCAGCAAAAAATAATCCCTTAATCAATTTTGATTCTAAGCTTGCTTTCAGATAAGTAGGATCAAAGTAATCGTATTCAATTGCATACCCTGGCCTTAATATATGTGCATTTTCCAAACCACGCATTGAATGAACTAAATTTAATTGCACATCAAATGGTAAAGAAGTTGATATTCCATTAGGATAATATTCATTAGTAGTTAAACCTTCCGGTTCCAAAAATATTTGATGAGATTCTTTATCAGCAAATCGATTAATTTTATCTTCAATAGATGGACAATAACGTGGCCCAACTCCTTCAATAACTCCAGTAAACATTGGTGAACGGTTAAATCCATTTCTAATAATATCATGGGTAATCTTGTTTGTATGGGTAATCCAACACGATACTTGTTGTGGATGAAATGTACGCTTACCTTGGAAAGAGAATATAGGTGTTGGGGTATCACCTGGTTGCTCATCCAATAGTCTAAAATCTATAGTTCTTCCGTCAATTCGTGGCGGAGTACCAGTTTTAAGCCTATTTACTGGTAAATTATAGTCACGCAACTTTTCAGATAATCTGATAGCTGCAGGATCCCCGGCCCTACCACCAGTATAATTTTCTAAACCAATATGGATTTTACCACCTAAAAAAGTACCATTAGTAAGTACAACAGATTTTGCTTTAAAAACAATTCCGGTTTGAGTAATAACACCTGTTACAACATCATTCTCAATTACTAAATCATCCACAGATTGCTGAAATAGTGTAAGATTTGGCTGATTTTCTAAAGCTTTCCTAATAAAAGCTTTATATAATATCCTATCTGCTTGAGCTCTGGTAGCTCTTACTGCAGGGCCTTTACTTGCATTTAAAATTCGAAATTGTATACCGGAATAATCAGTAGCTAGTGCCATTACTCCACCGAGAGCATCAACTTCTTTTACTAAATGTCCTTTACCAATTCCACCAATAGATGGATTACAAGACATTTGACCCAGAGTCTCTATATTATGTGTAATTAATAAGGTATGTAGCCCCATTCTACTAGAAGCTAAACATGCTTCAGTACCAGCATGGCCTCCCCCTACTACTATAACATCAAAATATTTATCAAAAATCATTATTGTTTATTTTCTAAACTATCAAAAAAATGTTGCAAGATCAAACACGCGGCTAACATATCCAACTTTGACTTTTGCGCAATGCCGCGAATTGATTGTTCATTCAATTTATGTACAGCAATACTTGAAGTATAATCTTCATTTATAAATGTGATTGGTAGCTTAAAATTATGCTTTAACCGATTAGCAAAACGAGAGATACTTTTTATTAAGTCTTCTTTATCAGGATTACTAGAAGGAACTCCTACTACTAAATATGATGGTTGCCATTTACCAATAAGCTTTGCAATTTTATCCAATTTTTCAAATTTATTACGTCCAACTACTGTTTCAATTGGGTGTGGTATTTTCAAAGAGGTATTCCCTATTGCAACACCAATTCTAGCCTCACCATAATCAAAAGCCATAACCCAATTATTATTTGTCATGTTATTATCTAAACAGTTTAATTTTAAATTTATAAATTAAAGGTAATTATAGCTGTACAGATTGAGCTATATTTACATAGGATCTAAGATATCATTATCACAATAAAGTTTACTTAGATCATATATTCCAGCCATCTTTAATGCTTCATCATAGCGAAGAGAAGGATCTAGATTAAATATTAACTCAGGGTTACTTTTGACAATAAGCCACTCATTACACCTTATTTCTGCCTCTAACTGTAGCGGTGCCCAAGAAGAATAGCCGACACTCATAAATAGGCCATCTTTTACTGTTGGAATATCTTTCAAATAATCTTGATTTCCAGTTAGTTCATATTTAGAACCATACATATCATTTGCCTTACGCAGAAAAAAACCGTTATTGGATTTTATTGGGCCACCCCAAAAAAGATTATTATCTTTCCAATCTATATTGTATGCTGATATATTTATATTTTTAAACATATCCTCTAAAGTTCTACTAACTATTTTATTAATTACAACTCCGACTGCTCCAACATGTAGCTGATGTTCGGTTATATAAATAACGCTACCTGAAAAAATTGTATCATGCATTGCAGGTGTAGCAATTAAAAAATGATCTGTTAATTCCATTTTATTCTATGCCTTTTAAATTATACTTTATCATAAACATGCCTAATTTGAAGTTATCTGAACATCAAAATGGACCTTAATATCACTCGAGCTTCATCCAATATTTATTATTTTAGGTTTAACCCATATTCTTAATTTTAGTTGTTTCACACTGCGTGTTTTACAGCTTCTACTAGGTTAACACTCACGGTGGTAGAAATACCCTTCTCTTGCATCGTCACCCCAATTAATTGATCGGCCATTTCCATTGCCAATCTATTATGTGAAATATAAACAAATTGGACTTTAAGAGCTAACTCTTGCACTAAATTACAAAATCTTGAGGTGTTGGCATCATCAAGCGGGGCATCTACTTCATCTAATAAACAAAATGGTGCTGGATTTAAATTAAAAAACGCAAAAACTAGACTCATTGCTGTTAAAGCTTTTTCTCCACCTGATAATAGTTGGATTGAACTATTCTTCTTACCTGGAGGTTCTGCAAATATCTGCATTCCAGACACTAAAATATCTTTTTCAGATAACTCTAAATTTGCACTACCACCACCAAATAATGTTTTAAAATAAACTGTAAATATTTGATTAACTCTATTATAAGTATCAGTTAATAATGATCTAGTCTCTTCATCTATCTGTAAAATAGCACCTTCTAACATTGTTATCGATTCTTTTAAGTCAGAAACTTTAGACACTATATCCTGATGCTTATTATTACAATCTTCTAAATCTTCAATTGCTTTTAAGTTGACTAAACCTAATTTTTCTACTTCGCAATTCAGCACATTAATTTGCTCTTGTACTTCTGAAACACGAAACTTGCATTTTTTTATACTATCACTTGCTTTATCATAAAGGTAATCTTCAGCCCCCATTCCAAACAAAGCTTCGTTATAGTTTTGAAGTGACAAAACTTGTTCCTGTTGTCTTAAAGCTAATTGATTTAATTGTACAACTAGCTTCTCTTTTTCTTTTAATAGCCCATCAATATCCCTACGTAATTTTCCAATTTCAGTTATTGTTGCATTGGTTTCTTTGTTCTTCTCTTCAAGTGCTGATCCTAAATTATTAATTTCATCTTGCATAAATTGTAGTTCATTAGCATCATCTTTTATTATAAGATTGTTGGCATCGGTTTCAAGATCCGAAATTTTTTCCCGATTACGCTCAATATGAATTTCTTTTTCTTTAACTAATTCATCAAAATTATAAAATTTTTGCTTTAATAGCTCATTACCAGTTATTTTATTTTGCAGGGCTTCATCAATATTACTTAAGTCAGATTTAGCTAAATTATATTTTATTTCTATTTCTTTCTTTTCCAGTTCAACTAAATTTAATTTCTCACGTAAATATTCAACATCAATCTCACTATCTTCAATTTTAATTTTTATTTCTTCAATTTCATTATCAATATATTCAATCTCTTTAATTAATAAATTATATTCTTCTGTTATTTTCTCTTGATAATGTTTGTTTTGTATAAAAATTTGCTCTTCTTTAGTAAACTTTAATTGTAATTCGTGCTTTTTCTTTAAACTCTGATTATATGACTCTTCCAACCTGGTAACAGTATTTTCATATTTGGTACATTTTGTTTTACCTTGTAATAACTCTTCTTCTAACTTAACCAACTTAGAATCTAATCTATTTAATTCATTTTCTAAGACCGAAATTTTACTTTGATATTCCAAAATATGATTTTGGCTACTTAATGCATTAAAAGTTACATAATTTTTAGTCAACAAATGCCCATCTTTAGTAATAATAACCTGCTCTTCACTTAACTCTTTAATTAAAGCTAACCCGGTATCAAAGTTATCACAGACAATATATATACTCAATATATTGTAGATACTCGCAAATTTTTCATCTTTAATTGTTACAAATTTATTGAGGGTATCAATACCATCTTCTAAATTAATTGGTCTTGCAGCTGTATACTCACCTACCCAAAAAGTAGTTAAACTATCTGGCAGTTTTTTAATTTTATTAAACCCTAATAAATGTATAGAATTTAAAACATCTCCTAAAGCTACTTCAACCGCTAACTCATATCCAGATAAAACTACTATATTTTGCCATAATGGAGACAAGATATCTTCTGAATTAATAAAATTAACTACATCTCCTTTTGGGGCCACTTGTTTATTTAACAGTTCACTAATAGTTGCCAATTTGGACATTATTGAAGTTTTCTCTGACTTAACTTCATACACAGTAGAAGACAATTTGTTAATCTCCAAGCCTAAATCCAATTTTGATGTTTTAGCAACTGTCAACTCTTCTTCTACACGCATTAACTCATCTTCTAATTCCACAATCTCATCTTTAATAGCAAAATACGATTGGTTAAAATCAAGAATATTATCATCTTTCTCCTGCTCCAATTTTTTTAATCTATTATTAAAATTTTGTAACTGTTGCTTTTTATGTTCATAAGTATTTTTTGAAATGTCTAATGCATGTTTACTTTGACTGACTTCGGTTACTTTGCTATTTAAATTAGCACAAATTTTATTATATTCATCTAAAGCTAGTTCAAGCATTATAAGCTGATTCTCACGTACAATCTGTTTCTCTTCAATCTCAGTATTATTAATACTAATTCTTGCATTGATCTCTAAATATTCTTTTTTTGCTTCACTAATTTGAAATTCAAGCTCAACTAATTCTTGAGTTAATTTTAATTTATCTGTATCAATACGTTCTTTCAAATTTTTATTATGTTGCTGGCGCTCCTCCAAACGGGCAATATCAGTTCTAAGCATATTAAATTTTTCAGTAAGTTTACTTATTTCATCATCTTTTATTGACTTTAGAACTAATTTTTCTTCTAAATCTTGCTGATATTTACCAATACTAATCTCAATATTTATTGTATTTTTTCTAATATCATCAATTGTAGTATTTATTTCATTTAATATGGTGTCTGATTTAGCAATTTTCAACTGTGTCAAAATAATTTGTTGCAATTTTAATTCATTTTGAAGGTGTTGATATTTATGAGCTGCTTCTGCCTGAATAGTTAAATTATTAATTTGCTTTACTAATTCACTGTTTATATCCTCTATACGTATCAGATTATCTTTAGTATCTTCTAATTTGGCTACAGTATCCTTCCTTTTTTCTCTATATTTAGATACACCGGCAGCTTCTTCAAGGTATAAGCGCAACTCTTCTGGTTTAGCATCAATTACACGTGATATCATACCTTGCTCAATAATCGCATATCCACGAGTACCAACTCCAGTTCCTAAAAATAAATCAGTAATATCCTTGCGTCTTACCACTTGGTTATTTATATAATAGGTTGACTCTCCACTTCTTGCAAGTTGTCTTTTTATTGATATTTCGTCATAAGCCGACCACATCCCTGATATTACCTTTATGCTATTATCAAAGATTAATTCTACACTAGCACGTGATACAGGCTTACGTTTAAGTGAACCATTAAATATAACATCCTGCATAGATTCACCACGTAATTGCCGAGCTGAAGATTCACCCAATACCCAGCGTATAGCATCAATTATATTAGATTTTCCGCAACCATTAGGTCCAACAATTCCAACTAAACTACCATCTACATTAATAGTAATATTATCTACAAATGATTTGAAACCAGATAGCTTTATTTGTTTTAATTTCATATAACTACAAGTTCTAAAGTTATTAGCCCAATATTATCGCATATTTTATTATTAATAATTCCTGCTTTCAAGTAAGGTTAATATCTAATTAGTTTATCTTTTGATAAAGATAGCAAATGTAACTTTAACATCCTGTTTTTACTATCCAAGCCCACTTTAATATTCATAAGAATATGGGGTAAAAAATTAACTTTTCATACCCTGTTTATATAATCTAGTATAAGTAGATTATACTATTATACTTAGGTATCTTATTCATAAATTTAGGTAGTTTAATGCAAATTCCTGAAAAATCTATACTTTAACCTGCATTCACACTTTTTATTAAATGGTATAAGTGGTCCATAGGGATAAATAAAGACAATATAAAAAACCAAGACTTCAGATTAATTATTAGTAAAAACTTTTAGGCCCAAACATTTGCCTTTACTTCATATTTACGAATACTATATATTTATAACTTATAGTCTCCAAAAGATTATTTATCTTCCATTAGCTTATACCAAAATTTTAAAAATCTTTATTTTTTCTACTAGGAGCATAAGCTATTTCTGTATCAAAAAATTGATTCTTAAATATAGGAGAGCATGAATTAAATATTAATAATTCTTGATATAAAATCTTCTAGATTTTTGAATATAAGTAAACTATATGTAGGAGTAAATTATGAAAAAAACAAAATTAAACAACATTCTATCTGAAATTATTCTTTTAGTATTAACTATTGTAACTTTATCTGCTTGTGGGGGCGGTGGAAGTCCTAGTTCTAAGACTAAACCACTTGCTCCACTTAGTCCATCTAATTATCGCCCGACAGCACCCCTTATGCCTCTCAATCCAGCTCTCAGACCAATAAATCCTCCTCTTAGCCCTATTAATCCACCGCTTGACCCTATATTTCCTCCTATCAAACCTATAAACCCTATTCACGCACTTTGGGCAAAACAAGTTGGAGAAAGCGATGGGATTACTCAGGGATATGGCATAAGTGCAGATCATAATGATAATAGCTATGTTACAGGGACTACAGATATTGGAATTTCAGGTGAATCTCAGAATGGTAAACAAGATTATTTTGTAGCTAAACATGACGAATCTGGTAACTTATTATGGGCAAAACAAGTTGGCGCAAAAGGTGGAACAACTATTGGATGGGGTATAACTACAGATCAAAACAACAATAGTTATGTTATAGGATCGACAACACTTGGTATCTCTGGCAGAGTCCAACATGGCAAAGAAGACTACTTTATAGCCAAGTACAATGAATCTGGTAATGAAGTATGGACAAGGCAAATAGGTAATACTGATGATGGTCACACAGCCGGATTTGGTATAACTGCAGATAAAAATGGTAATAGTTATGTTGTAGGAACTACAACTGCTGGGATATTTGGCCAATCTCAGCATGGCTATGAAGATTACATCATAGTAAAATATGACGAGTCTGGTAATGAAGTATGGGCAAAACAAATTGGTGAAAGTAAAGGATATTCGGTGGCACGAAGTGTTAAAGTAGACAAAAATGGTAATAGCTATATTGCTGGTTGGACTACTGTTGGGCTTTCCGGTGAGTCTCAGAATGGATTATCAGATTTTTTTGTTACTAAATATGATAAAGATGGAAAACTAGTATGGGCAAAACAAGTTGGAGCTAAAAATGGAAACGCCGAAGCAAGTGACATCAACATTAGCCAAGATGATAATATTTATATTACAGGAGACACTGACACTACTTTAGCAGAATCCCAATTTGGTACTATAGATTTATTTGTAGCTAAATACGACGAATTTGGCAATAAAATTATGCTATCACAACATGGAGAAAGTGGTGGGTTTACTCGCGGTTCTGGTATAGGATTAGATAGTAATAATAATGTATATGTTTCTGGTTCAACAAATATTGATTTAAACGGTCATCCACATAATGCAGATAGCTATTTTTTTGTAACAAAAGCCGACAATACTGGCAAAATATTGTGGGATGATGGATCTGAAATGGGCTATAGTGAGGCAAATGGGATTGCTGTGACTCAAAATGGGAATTTCTATACAATTGGTCATACAGATATTAGTATATTTGGTCAAAAAAAACGCGGCCTTAATGACTATTTTATAGTAAAATATCACTAATTTTATATAGCTATAACTCTAAGTTCTGTGAATTAAACTTAATACTCTAGCTAGATTTTAGTAATTTCTGAACTTAGAGTTTATGCTATAGTTTACAATTTGATATGATATAAAATCATCTTCTAAACCTAAATTCTCATTATTTTATATTGTGCTTTATATTAAATACATAGGCTATAATTTTTTATTCCATACAAGTTTATTAACGCAAAAGTAAGAATTTAGATATACTAAATATTAATTTATGCTAATATTAAACAATATCTTTAATTTGGACAATTAACCTAATGACGTATTACGCTAAGATTGCATGGAAAAATAACACTCCATTTAGTATTGAATTTGATGATATATATTTTTCTACAATTTCCGGGATAGAAGAAACAAAATATGTATTTATTCAACATAATGACTTAATCAATCGATTTAAAAGTACTCATGAAAACGATATATTCGTTATTGCAGAAACAGGATTTGGCTTTGGTTTAAATTTTCTAGTGACGTGTAAATTATGGCAAGAATATGCAAACAAGTTCGCAAAATTATTTTTTATTAGTTTTGAAAATCATCCTATTGCACCTGAAGATTTAAAAAAGGTATATAATAATTTTGAGGAACTATCTTCACAAGCCAATGAGTTAATCTCACAATATTATTTAATAACCCCGTCGACACATCGCTTCACTTTTAAACACAATATCTATTTAAACTTAATTATTGGTGATATAAACACAACTATTACACAACAAAAGTTTATTGCTGATGCCTGGTTTCTTGATGGGTTTACCCCTAATAAAAATAAATCTATGTGGAATGAAGAACTAATAGAACACATCAGACAGTTATCTAGTACTAATACTACATTTGCAACATTCACTGCAAATTCAGAAGTAAGAAGATTACTTTCACAAAATGGCTTTATTGTAAAAAAAGATAAAGGCTATTCTAAAAGAGAAATGTTGTTTGGAGAACTTGACCCCAATACACCAACTCAACAATTAAATAAAACCAGGCCATACAATTGGTTTATTCCATATAAAAATATAAATGATATAAAACATGTAATTATTATAGGTGGTGGAATTAGTGGTGCAGCAACTGCATATAGTTTAGCTAACCGAGGTTATAAAGTTACACTTTACGAATCACATTCAAAACTAGCGATGGAAGCAAGTGGCAACCCACAGGGAATGCTTTATGGAAGATTTGCTGGAAACTATACACCAATCTTAGAGCTTAGCTTATCTGGTTATAGATACAGTCATCGTTTAATTAATAAACTACTCAATAAAAATATTGATTTTGAAAACTGTGGGATAATTGAATTAGATTATAATGATAGAATCAAAAAACAGCATCAACAAATTTTAAAAGAAAATTATCCACCTGATTTATGCTACCACATAGATCATGAAGAAATATTTAATATTGCTGGACTAAAAGTAAATAGTAATTCTGGATTATACTTTCCATATGGCTTATGGGTTGATCCACAACAATTAGTAGAACATCTAATCTCTCATCCTTACATTAACGTAAAATTAAATACAAATATCATAAAATTAATTCAAGTGGATGAATATAATTGGAAAATTATAGATTCAAATAATAATATAGATATTGCACCTAATATTGTCTTATGTAATTCACATGCTGTAACTCAATTTACCCAATTTAATAATTTATATTTACGTAAAATACGTGGACAAATTAGCATTGTTCCACGTAAAAATCAATTGCACACAATATTATGTAATAATGGTTATATTACACCCAATAAAGGTGATTCATATGTTATTGGTGCAACTTTTAAAATTGAAGATAATGAAACAACGATAAAACTTAGTGAACACATAGAAAATGTAAATAATTTTACTAATATTATCCCACAAATTACCAAAGAAGTAAATTTAGATGAGATCAATGGTAAAGTAAGCTTTAGAAGTAGCACAACCGATTATGTCCCAGTTGTAGGGCCAATTGCTGAGTATAACAAATTTAAAGAAACCTATAAAGATCTAGCTAAAGATTCTAATTATTGGATAGATAAACCATGTCCATATTTAAAAGGGTTATTTATAAATGTAGCTCATGGCGCAAAAGGGATTCTCACTGCGCCTATTTGTGGTGAAATTATTGCAGATTATATAGATAATACTCCATTATCAATTAGTGAATCGCTAAAAAATGGATTACACCCAAACCGTTTTTGGAGAAATGAAATTATAACTAGCAGAAAACAGTAGTTTCCAGATAAGCACTAGTATAATTACAAATTAAATATTCTGTGATAGATTATCTATATTACTTTGGAGAGTCGAAGAACTAGGCTAATGTCCAGTTTCGTTACCACTATTGTTATAATCATAAAATACTAAACTGTATCTCTCCAGTATATAGTGTATATAGTGTGTATTCTCTACTGGGAATCAAATAGTTGAAAATAGGTGATTTTTAGCTTAGTCTAGGTGTTGCAGAATGTTGTACTTTTGGGACTCTGTCACTATTCACTAGCAACTTCCACCTTACATATACTGTATAATCCCAAAAAAGCAGTTGAACCTAAAAATTATATGTAATTACCCACCAAATAGGTGAAATGCTAATTTTAATAAAACCTCTAATAAATAAGAGTATCAATAAAACTAGATTTTAACTGCCTTTTCTAGGATAATTGATATAGTAAGTTTAATTGGCAAAAAGTTGTACAAGTTTAAAATCTGTAAATACTATTTTATTAGGATAAAATAAACACCTAACATAAAAATTTTTAAAAAATTATATGAACAGATTTTACCAGATAAGAATTTTTCATAATCATAATTTTGAGAAGTTGTCTATGAGAAGGTCAGCCACTCAGGGCAAACCGATGCTAAAAGAATATTGGTTTAACGTTCATAAATCGCAATTTTAAATATCTGGTTTAAATTTAGCCTAACTAAAATTGCATTATTATCTAACTTTTTTGGCAGCTGAACTATTTGGATAATTTTTTTTCAGTAATGCTGCAGTATTTGCTGCAGATTTCTTCATACCCAGCTGTTGCTGAGATATATACATTGTATATAATGCATCAGGCACATTAGGATTTTTAGGGTTTGCATTAATAAATTTCCGTGCTATCCATATAGAATTTTTATATTCACCATTAGCCGCATAGGCTATAGTTAAATAATAGTTAGCTGTTGCTAAAACTTCTGTATTTTTTGATGAGCTAGATAAATTTCTAAGTTGCTTGATAGCATCGTTAAAATTACGCGATTTGATCTTTTTCAATGCAGCCTTAAGTTGCATTTTATCAGGCGAACTATCTGATTGCTGTGTTTTTACAACATTCGTAGCTGGCGCAGAGGTATTATTATCTCCTGATCCAGAAGATTGCATTTGTTGTTCTTGGTCTAATTGATTTTGAGTATCTTGGAAAGTCTGTTGATTATGTTGTAAAGTAGCCAGTGTACCATTAATTTGATTAATCTGATTTTGTAAATCATCCAGCTTATTTAAAATATCTAACAATTTCTGATTTGATACCTTATTATCTAGAACTCCGACTGACTGTTCTAATTGTGATATTTTCAAATTAGTATCAGCAAGTTGCTCTCTTGCTTTATCATCGGCACAACCAAATAAAAAAAGGCTTGCTGATAGCAAAGCTACCAACAAGCACTTTCTCTTAGTAATAAGGTTGCTAAAAAGCATCATCCTTATTGAACACCTTGCTCTACAGAACCGTTATAGAATTCACCGTCAACAACTGGTAAACCATTGTTATCTTCGCTGTAACCCTTAGGAGCATCAGCTTTATAAGTGATATCTGAACGACGGTTCATAGCACGGCTTGCATCTGTATCATTAGCATATTTAGCTTTTAATTTACCAAAAGATACAGCCTCAACTTGTACTTTGTGAGCACCAGCTGCAATTAATGCTTTTTTAACTGCATTAGCACGTCTTTGACCTAAAGCTAAGTTATATTCAACTGATCCGATATCATCGGTATTACCTTGAACTTGAACTTTAGCATTAGCATTTGAAGATAAGTATTTTGCATTAGCATCAACTATACCGTTATAACCTTCTTTAACATCGTACTTATCAAATGCGAAATAAACAGCATTGTGGTTAACAACTGGTGGTGCAACAACAACAGGCTCACTTGCAACAGGCTCACTTGCAACAGGCTCGCTTGCAACAGGTGGCTTAGCTGAAGAACACGCAGCTAAAGCTGCAGCAACAACTGAAACCAATAATAACTGTTTTAATAATTTAGACATACTCTGACTCCTCATAACAAAAAACTTTTATTTTTATTATTACCGTACGTTACAAAACATTACACTTACATATAATGCGAACTAAAAACTAAGAATTTTATTACTTACAGCAACTTTAAAAACACTATAATACTTCACTTAGCCCTTAATTCGCATTATATACTATAACATACGAAATATTTCACCTCGCATTGTATCATAAACAGAATCTATTTGAAGTAATTTTTTTAATTATTACCACTTAAATATGCCGTTTACACCCTACATATTACCAAACTATATACCTTTTTCGCAAAATTTTTTTTAAAAAATGGCTATTCAAGGAACAATCACATAATATAAAACAGATAACCAACCCATATCAATGGGTTCAACGATTGTTATTACTATTGTTATTACTATCTTATTGAGCAGACGAATTATTTTCTTTATCAGGGTTTTTACCTGGATAATTAAATACTTGATTACTACCAACTCTACTACCTTGTGTTGGTTGATTAAGTCCATTTGATAACTGAGATTTAGTATAATATCGACGACCCTTTTTACCAGTTAATTTAGTCTTTGCAGTTGATCTTGAGCTATATGATGCACTTCCTGCCACTTGCGCTTGTTTTGCTGAATTATTTAATTCCTTATCAGTATAATATCTTTGACCCTTTTTACCTTTAACTTGCGGAAGCGCAAAATTACCATTACTATATTGCCTTGAGCCTACACTTGGAGAATTTAACTGCTTTTGTGTATTTTTTTGCGACGAATTTGGGCTACTTGCTTGAGAATTATCATTTGCAAAAACCAATCCAAGACTAAACATTAAAAAAACAAATAATTTCTTTTTAGCCATAGTATATACCTCTTTTATTCTAATATATAAAAACAATTAAATAGCAAATGCCAGCACATACATAATAATAACATATCAAAATAAGTTCTCACAACAGTAATTCATATTTATTACTGATTAGAGTAATCATAAATTAAAAGTAAAATTCTCACAAAATCTTATGTATAACTATTCTGGTTGTTAAAAATTTAAATTAGTATTTATAATATCCTTGTTTTACCACCTTTCATGGTGACTTATAATTTAAAAATCAACCTCACTTTAGGAGAAATAAAAATGAATAAAACCTTAAATAAATCTATGATACTAATCAGTATTTTTTCTATAGGAAGCATCAGCTCAGCATATGCTGATCAAGTCCTTGGAACTGATAACTTTATCAATAATACAGGCCATAATGTTGTGGGTAAAACCACAACATATTATGCAAACACATGTAGTAAGTCAACAACCACTCTTTACAACAATGTGCAGTCACAATCTGTTTCAATATTGCCTGGGGAAAAAGTCAAAGTCACCACCTCCGTTGATTCTAGTTGTAATATTACACACACATTTGAAAATGGAGGTTTATAGATTTACATTTAACACTCTGTACAATTTAAAATTCTGGCATAATATTTTGTAGTTGCATTTAAATGTATATTTCTAGCGCACTTGGGCTGTGAAAAGACACGGCCCACATCTTGTATATTTCTTGTAGCACTCCAATTTAAATAGAAATTGTATTAAAAATTGAGCAGTAATTACCCCACTCAGTTCTATTTGGCAATTCCACGTAGATCTCTAATAAAAATAAAAGTAGAGACCAAATCTAAAATTACAATGTACCATACACATACAAGTATTTTTACACTTAGTTTAATTAGATTGTATTATAATATCGTACTCAATTTTTAATTTTATTTTAAAAGGATGGACTCTATGTCACTTTTCCCTATAGCACATGCAGCCACTGGTAGTGCTGCTCAATCTGGAGAAATGAATTTTATGTCATTTTTACCAATGATTGTAATTTTTGTTTTATTTTGGTTTTTATTAATTCGTCCACAACAAAAAAAATCTAAGTTACATAATCAAATGATCTCAGAATTACAAAAGGGTGATGAGGTAGTGACTAATGGTGGAATTGTTGGTAGAATTTCAAAGATTGAGGAACAATTTATATTACTTGAAGTTGCAAATAATGTAGTAATCACCATTCAACGCAACACTATTGCTGGTAAAGTTGAAAAAGGTACTTTAAATAAACATCAAGCATAGTTCGATTAAAAGTTTCCGCAAGTACAAGTAAAGCTTAAACTTACGGAGACTTACTCCAGTATACACCAAATCAAGTAAAATTTGATTTTGGTAGTATAACTCTAAATTTACATAATGTATGCAATCTAAAGCGATTAAGTCAAGATTGCTAAATATTAATATAATTAAGTTAAGGTTAACTACATAATGACTAAATTCCCTGCTTGGAAATATATGCTGATAATTATCGGTATCATTGTTGGATTAATTTACACCATGCCTAATTTTTTCGGTGAAGTACCAGCAGTTCAAATCTCTAGTAACAATAGCAACGTGACAATTGACAGTAGTACCTTGTCTTTGGTTGAAAAAGCTCTAACTCAAAATAGACTTCCTTATAACGGTGAGCTCTTAGATAAACACACTTTAAAAATAAAATTTGCTGATACCGATATACAATTAAAAGCCAGAGATGTTATTCAAAATGTGTTGGGAAATAATTACATTGTAGCACTTAATTTAGTCTCAAATAGCCCAGAATGGCTAAGTAAAATCAATGCTCTACCAATGTTTTTAGGGTTAGACTTAAGAGGAGGAGTACATTTCCTTCTATCAGTAGATATAGAAGCAGCAACTAAAAAGAGACTTAACCAATACTCTGGTGATATTCGTCGTGACTTAAAGAGTAATAACATACGTTATGGTTCTGTAAATATTAGCAATGATTCTCTAACTGTACAATTTCGCGATACAGACGCTATGAATCCAGCATTCGAACAATTAAAAAAAGATTTGCCGAACATCTCTATAATACCTAATAACAATTCAAGTAGTCTAAAAGCAAATATATCGGGTATAGAATTACAGAAAATACGAGAGGAAGCAGTTAAACAAAATATTCTAATTTTACATAATCGAGTAAATGAACTTGGAGTTGCCGAACCTATCATTCAACAACAAGGAACTGACCGTATTGTAGTTGAGCTACCTGGTGTACAAGATACTGCTCGAGCTAAAGATATTATTGGGAGAACTGCAACCTTGGAGATTCACCTAGTAAATGATGACCCAACTGCATTAAGTAGTGCCAATGGAGGTAACGTTCCGTTAGGTTATGAATTACTAGATGATCATGATAGAAACAACCAAGTAACTAAAATATTAGTTAATAACAATGTAGAACTTACCGGTGACAATATCACTGATGCTCAACCTGGTTTTGATGAAAATGGCAACCCTGCTGTAAATATTCGCCTAGATAGTGTAGGAGCTGCAATTTTTAAGCAAATTACCTCTGAAAATATAGGAAAACGCCTAGCAATGGTATTAGTAGACCAAGGTAAAAGTGAAGTAGTAACTGCACCAGTTATTCGCACCGAAATTGGTGGAGGACAAGTTCAAATCTCAGGCGCAATGAATGTACAGCAGGCAAATGATGTAGCATTATTACTACGCTCTGGATCGCTCGCTGCACCAATGAATGTTATTGAAGAACGCATTGTTGGTCCATCATTAGGTAAAGAAAATATTGCTAAAGGATTTCATTCTGTATTATGGGGATTTATGGCAATTGCAATTTTTATGATTATTTATTATTTAATCTTTGGAGTTATTGCTGTATTTTCTTTGTCAGTAAATTTGCTAATACTAATTGCTGTACTTTCTATGTTACAAGCAACATTGACTTTACCCGGTATTGCCGCTATTGCACTTGCCTTAGGGATGGCAATTGATTCAAATGTATTAATTAATGAAAGAATTCGCGAAGAATTACGCAAGGGTCAAAAAGTTCACACGGCTATACAAGCGGGATATGAACATGCATGGGCAACCATCCTGGATTCAAACGTTACCACATTAATTGCTGGTTTAGCATTACTAGCTTTTGGTACAGGTCCAATTAAAGGGTTTGCCATAGTGCATTGTTTAGGTATTTTAACCTCGATGTTTAGTGCAGTTTTTGTTTCACGCGGTATTGTTGCTATTCTTTATGCAAATAAACGCGTTAGAAAACTTTATATATAATTAAGGGAAATATTATGGAATTTTTTAAACTTAAAAAAGATATCCCATTTATGAGCTATGGGAAAATTACTACGACTATTTCTCTAGTTACATTTATTTTAGCAATATTTTTTCTGGTAACTCGTGGATTAAATTTATCAGTAGAATTCACTGGTGGTACAGTGATGGAAGTATCCTATTCTACCCCAGTTGATGTTGCAAATGTTAGAAATAAAATTTATAATTTAGGTTACCAACAAGCCAGTGTGCAAAGTTTTGGAACATCTAACAGTGTACTTATTCGCTTACCTAATAAAAAAAACATGAATTCCTCAGAAATCTCAAACAAGGTATTTAAAGCAATTAGCGCTCTTGCCCCAAAAGCTCAGATAAATAGTGTAGAATTCATTGGACCGGAAGTAGGACAAGACTTAGTAAGTAATGGATTATTAGCCATATTATTTGTCTGTATCGGCATCATGGCATATTTAGCAGTCAGGTTTGAATGGAGATTTGCAATATCTGCTATTCTTGCTAACATGCATGATGTTATTATAATCTTAGGGTTTTTTGCATTTTTCCGTTGGGAATTTTCTCTAACAGTATTAGCTGCCGTTTTAGCTGTGTTAGGTTATTCAGTTAATGAGTCTGTAGTAGTTTTTGATAGAATCCGCGAAAATTTCCGAACTCAAAGAAATAATAGTGTCGCAGAAGTAATTAATAATGCAATAACTGCCACTATGAGTAGAACTATAATAACTCATGGTTGTACTGAGATGATGGTACTTTCAATGTTCTTTTTTGGCGGACCAAGTCTTCATTATTTTGCTCTTGCATTAACGATAGGCATTTTATTTGGTATATATTCATCAGTACTAGTGGCTTCTCCATTAGTTATGCTATTAGGTGTATCTAAAGCTAATTTAGTCCGTACCAAAAAGAATAAAGAAGAAGCAGTTATTTAAAAGCACACAAACAAATGCAATTTATTGATTTAATATTACACCTAGATAAATATTTAGCTATGGTTGTTTCAAACTATAATGGTTATGTTTATTTGATTATTTTTTTGGTTATTTTCTGTGAAACTGGATTAGTTGTTACTCCGTTTTTACCGGGTGACTCGCTATTATTTATTGCAGGTGGATTAGCAGCAACAGGAAGTATAAATTTTTTAGTGCTAGCTTTTATAATTTTTATGGCTGCATTTTGTGGAGATAATTGCAATTTTTTTATTGGTAAATTCATTGGCGATAAATTATTTGCCAACCCAAATTCTAAAATATTTAGAAAAGATATTTTAAATAAAACCCATGAGTTTTATGAACGACATGGACGTAAAACCATTATTATGGCAAGATTTGTCCCCTTAATCAGAACATTTGCCCCATTTGTTGCGGGATTAGGCCATATGCCTTACTCACGATTTATCACTTTTAGCATATTTGCGTCAATATTATGGGTAGCAATCTTACTTGGGGGTGGATATTTATTTGGAAATATTCCATTTATAAAAGAACATTTATCACTAGTTATTCTAGCTATTTTAATTATATCTATTCTACCTGCAATAAAAATCGTTTTTGATGAATTTAAACGTATACGATTATCCAAATAAACCATGTCTGAAATAAAGCTTAAGCAAATAAAAAGCTTTGTCTTACGACAAGGCAAGATAACACTAGGGCAATCTAAAGCAATTGAAGAATTGATGCCACAATATGGGATAGAATATAATCCTACATTGATTGATTTAAATAATCATTTTGGCAGAAATAATCCCAAAATTATTGAAATTGGGTTTGGTATGGGAAATGCAACCTGGCAAATTGCACATAATAACCCAGATAAAGACTATCTCGGTATTGAAGTTCACTCCCCTGGTGTAGGCTCGTTATTACTTCAAATCAAACAGAATAATATACAAAACATACGAATAATACAGAATGATGCGATTGAGGTATTAAATAATATGATTGAAAATAATTGTATTTCTGGATTTCATATTTACTTTCCTGATCCATGGCCGAAAAAACGCCACCACAAAAGAAGAATAATTCAACATGAGTTTATAGAAATATTGATACAAAAATTGATTGTAAATGGTTATATACACCTTGCAACTGATTGGGAAGAGTATGCTCTTTGGATGCTAGAAATTCTTAATCAAAATAAGAAACTAATAAACTGTGCACAAGATAATACCTATATTACTCGCCCTGACTTTAGGCCATTAACTAAATTTGAGCAACGTGGAATAAATTTAGGGCATCAAGTTTGGGATTTAATGTTTAGGAAAATATAAAATGTTTAACCCAAGTCAAGCAGATGTACGCAATTTCTTCTTTACTGTATATGAAAAGCATAAAGCTCAGGCAAACTTAGAAGATTTAGAAAGAATTGCGTTAAGTGTCATCTTAGAACATCCTGAATATGATAAATATTTATCTAATCGTGAGAAATATATCAATCATCAATGGTTACCGGAACATGGTGAAACCAATCCATTTCTGCATTTAAGTATGCACATGAGTATCATTGAACAATTATCTATTAATCAGCCTTTTGGGATTACTGATCTATATAAAGAGCTATGTAAAAAATTTGGTAGCGAGCTTAATGCTCAACATGAAATGATGGATTGTCTTGCAGAAATGCTTTGGCAAGCACAAAAAAATAATTTACTACCAGATTTACATACATACCTCGAATGCATTAAAAATAAACTGTCAAATAATTCATAATTATCTAATATTACTTTATCAATTTAACTAAAGCATGTTGAAAAATTATAAAAATTAAATTTTCCTTACACAAACTTTATTAAAATGAATTAACTTTTAGGATAAATAAGCTTTTGTTTAGAAGAGAAAAAATAGATTCCTGAGTTAAATTAATACAAAAATTAAACAGTTCTTTGTTCACATTTCATTTTACGTTAATATTTACTAATATATTTTAATTTTTATAAAGGAAACAACCTATGCAACCTATGGATAATAATAGAATAATACAACAAACTAATCATAATAGAGAAGGAAATAATGATCAACCAGGCTTATTTAGTGGAAATGTTAATTCAAGCAATGATAGCCAAATTTCACGTGAAAATAAAAAAAGGAAGCGTGAAGAAAAAGATTCTGACACCGTACATAATAACAGTGAAGATCAACACAAAAAGCTCAAAATAGATACGGGATTAGTCACAGAAGATACTAGAAGTAATCTATTTCAAGTAAGTAATAAAACTCAACATGTTAACGTACCAGTTGATAAATCTAGTTATAATACTCAACTAAGAGATCTTAAGTTTACAGATACTCCTGTGCCGATGGATTATGAGAGATTTTCAGCCACATTCACAACATTAACTTCTATACATATAAAAGAATTAATTGTATACTATAAAAATTTAATAATGAAGAGTGATAACTTAGTTGCTATGATTTATCTATCTTATATATATATTAAAGATGATAAACATAAAGAAAATGGATTTGAATTAATGGAAAGGGCTGCATCTTTGAATTCAGGAACGGTAAGAGTTTGTTACGGTAGATTCGGAAATACTGGGGACGCTAATGCTGTGTTTTGCTTGGGAAAATTATACCATAAAAAGCAAAATTTAAATGATGCAATTTACTTCTATACACAGGCCGCTGAAATTGGAGATATTAATGCAATGCTAGAATTAGGGAAATTAAATTATAAGATTATGGCCAATTTAAGACGACAAGGACAAGCTACTTTACAACAACCACAGTTGATGCAAAGAAACCACTTATTCAACCCAATTACAATGCAGCCAATACAAATGCAACCAATGCAAATTGGATCAGCACCATTTTTATACCAACAGAATTCACCTTATCAACTGTTTCCCAACACTTTGAATGTTGGATTGAAACCAGACAATGAATTTAAGATCGAGCTCTATCTGCAAAAAGCTATTTCTTGGTTTGAAAAAGCTGCAAATCTAAATAGCGCTAAAGCAATGGTTTCATTAAGCTTGTTGTATAGTAAAGAGAGACATATTAAAAATTTGGAAAAAGCAGCTCAATGGTTAAAAAATGCAAAAGACTGTGGAGAAAAAAAAGCAATTGAAGAATTGGAGAACTTGTATAGAGAATATCCAGAAGTTAAAGAATTAATGATTAATAAAGAATTAGCAGCAGCAGGCAATATAGAAGCTATGCTTAAATTAGGTATTTTATATATTAGTAAAGACAGTGTTAGAAATCAAGCAGAAGGAATCAAATGGTTAGAAAAATCTGCTCATTTTGGAAATGTTGAGGCTATGATTTGTTTGGGGGAATTATATTATAGTATAAAACCTTTAGAAAAGGCAATTGAGTGGTATGAAAAAGCTGCTGAGAAAGGTGATATAACGGTATTGATTAGATTAGGTGATTTATATCTTCTTAAAGCTAACGAGAGAAAAGCAATTGAGTGGTACGAAAAAGCTGCTAATGCTAACAATATGGATGCCATGCTTAAATTGGGTAATTTATATTCTAGTAAGAATAGTAGTATTAAGGTTTTAAAAAAATCGGCCTCCTGGTACCAAAAAGCCGAGGATATGGGTAATGAAACTGCAAAAAATAAATTGGAAGAATTAAATATCAATTATCCAGAACTGCAAGACTTAATAGCTAAAATTAAAGTTAATAAAGTTACTCTATCAGAAGGAATAAGTGCACTGATTAATTTAGGTGACTTACATAACCAAATAGACAGCACTGAAGATAGATAAAAAGCAATTGGATATTATCAAAAAGCAATTGATTTAGGTAGTATTAATGCTTTTATTAAGTTAGGTGATTTATACTTAAGCATTAAAAATTATGAAAAGGCTATTGAATCATATAGACAAGCTGCTGATAAAGGAAATATCCCTGCTATGTTAAAGTTAGGTGATATTTATGGTGGTATCGAAAAATTAAAAAATGTAGAAGCAGCAATAGAATGGTATGAAAAAGCTGCTAATACTGGTAATTCAGAGGGTATGTTTAATTTGGCATGGATTTATCAATATGAAACAACAGTTAAGAATGTAGACAAAGCAATTTTTTGGTGCCAAAAAGCTGCAAATCTAGATAACCCCGATGCAATGGCTTTGTTAGGAGATATTTATTTAAGTATTCGAGACTTGGAACATGGGAACGAATGGTATCAGAAAGCGGCTACTGCAGGAGATGAAAGATCTATAAACTATTTAATTATATTTGAAAAATTCAATAATTTGGACGACAATGTTAAATTTCAGATTTCAGCGTCACTCTCAATTTTAAAACAGATTGACCCTGATGGAGATAAATTGCTTAATAGTAAATTTTGTACGGGGGTTCACAATAGAAGGTTATGATAGCATTTGCACAATATTAACTGCAATAGATGCTCTTGATCATGATGAGCTATCACAAGATTCATCAAATTCAGAAGAAGAACCATCGGAACAAGTATATTATTTAAAAGAAAATCTTGTAAATTCTCTAAGGAATGTTTTTAATGCATCAGACAACGAAATTCAGGATGATGATATATTCACATTAACAGATTATTGTTGTAGTTTTAACATTAATATAGATTTGCATGGCAAAAATTTAAGCAATTTAATATTAGAACAATATTTAGATTTGAGTAATAGTAATTTAAGCGAAGTTGATTTCACTGAAGCCTATTTGGACGGAACTAAACTAACGCATACTAACTTAAGTGGAGCTTGCTTCAGTAAAACAAAATTAATCAAGGTATACTTAAGTAATTCTAACTTGACTAAGACTTTTTTCCCCAATGCTAGGTTATATAAGGTCAATATGACTGGAATAAATTTAAGTAAAGTAAGATTCTTCAATACTACTTTGAGTAAAGTTATCTTAGATTTTGACCAACTCAAGCAAATTGATTTACATAATGCTAATTCACAAAAAATTGTATTAAATCATTTCATTGTTTCATATGAATCGATATATGAAAAATTATATCAAACATATAAACTATTCTTTTATGCTAATGCAAATGTAATAGAAGGTAATTTAAATCATAGTGATTTTCCTAAAGAAATAAAAATAACACAAATAGCAATGATGCTTAAATCAATGATACAAGATGTTGAAAATAGAGGTGGTGAGATCGAACGTATAGAAGAAATTAGTTCTTGGTTAGATAATCTTTGTATTAGTATCGGGAAAACAGTTTTGTAAATTTACTGGTAATTAACATAAACCTACAATATGCTTGCTTTAAACATATTGTAGGTTTATAAAGCACATGTAAACTTCTCAACCCAAATATTGCTTCCCATAGTTCCTTATATACGCCTAAATTAAATTCATGGCGTCTCTAAACTGAACACCACTCACACAGTAATCAGGATCCTTTAATTTTATTTTGAGATAAACCCGGGATCTCAATTTTGATGTTACTTACGATTTAACTATGCCTTAGCAATGGTCCATTTTTCTGTATTTACCATCAGAATAAGTTGATATTCCTTGCCACATGTTACTATTTTGCCATTCCCCTATGTATTTGTCACCATCTTCCCAATGTATGATACCAAAGCCTAATAATAAAATTAAATTTATCAATATGTTTTAAATTTTAAATTGCAGATATACGATATATAAGCCCTTATTTTCTTTAGTATCGAATTGCAGTGGTTTTCATTTTTTTTAATACAGAAAACGCAAATTAAAAAATGAATGCAACTAAAAAATATGTCAAAAAAATACATAAAACTTGTTTTGTTTATTTTTTTGAGCAGGCAAGCGAAGCGCGGCAGAATAATGCAGAGATAAAGAATTATCAGGGACAGAGGGTAAGTGTTTAGTTTATAATCTTTGTTAAATCACTACAAATAACAAGGAGACTATAGTGGCTAAACATCTTACC
>JBKDHQ010000144.1:0-17313 GCA_046336365.1 Neisseriaceae bacterium | reverse complement strand
AAAATGACCTAAATCATAGACCTAGAAAAGCTCTAAATTTTAAAACACCTAATGAGGTTATTGCTAAATATTTACAACGTATTTCATGTAATCTAGCACGCAACAAAAATTCCTCTGTTGCTTTTCATGATTGAATGGGCCTTAAAGATAAGTATGTGTATAGGTACTCATATGTTAAATTTTGTATATCTATTTTGGATGTTTTATTTTTATTGGTCTACCATCCAGTCCAATTGCAACGTAGGTAAAAATTCCTTTTGTTACAATTTTTGATTCACATGTTTCATAATCATAAACCCATGTTTCAATGGCAATGTGCATTGAAGTATTACCTAAACTAGTAACATTAGCAAAACATGATACCGCTTGTCCTACTTTAATAGGGTTAATAAATTCCATTCTGTCAATTGCAACTGTTACAGCTCTGCCAGATGGTGAATAACTTTTTGCAATAATTCCGCCACCAATATCCATTTGTGATAGTACCCATCCACCAAATATATCACCGTTAGAATTGGTATCATTTGGCATTGCAAGAGTTTTAATTACGAGTTCGCCATTAGGAGATTTACTACTTTTTATATCCATGTTATTTTATACCTTTTAAAGGACAGTAAGTATGGTAAGTATGATATTGTACTATATCTCATATTTTGAATTGTATATTACTGAAATCATAACTTTTTATATTGATACATAGGTTATAGTATCAAATTATTATTATTCAGTTATATAAAAGCGATGATTTAGTTTTATTATGATTAAATACAGCGATTGTATTTGGGTAACTAACCTTTGCCAGATATAGACCGTCTGCCATAAATGTAGGTGGTGCTTTTGTCCGATCTTTTTTTACAATTAACTGTGCAAATTCATTAACTGATAATTTGCCATTACCTACATATACCAAAGCACCAATAATATTTCTAACCATGTGATATAAAAAACTGTTTGCAGTAAATTTAAATTGTAGTAGATTATTTATTGTTAGGCTTTGATTAACTTCGCTTGTCAACATTATCTTAATAGGGTTATTTGCTTGACAATTGGCTGCTCGAAAACTTGAAAAATCATGCTCGCCAAGTAATAAGCTACATGCTTTTTGCATAGAGAGTAAATCTAATTTTCCATAATACCAACCTACTTTATTATGTAATATAGCTGGGTGGGTTGGAGTATTTAGTAAATAATAATAGTATGTTCTAGATACTGCATCAAATCTAGCATTAAATGATTCATTAACAATAATACAGTCATGTATAACAATTTCGGATGGAAGTAGGGCATTAGTACCTCTAATAAATCCAGCTATAGTACGGTTTGCAGTTGTCTTAAAGTTAATTACTTGGCCTAATGCATGAACTCCGGTATCAGTTCTACCGGCACTAGTAATTGATATTTTTTCATTAGTAAATTTGGATAATGCAACCTCCAATTCTCCTTGGATTGTAGATATATTTGAAGATTTGCTATTTTGTTTTTGAAATCCAAAAAACTTACTTCCATCATATTCAACCAGACATGCAATATTTTTTATATTATTTAAGTCCATAAATAAAACCTTATTAGAACTGAGCTAAATTTCATATTATTCAAGAGTAATTTTTTATAGCCTTTGAAGTTGCTTAACATATAACGATATATATGTTTTATAGCAACCTCTCAATAGCATTACTTAACTTATGAGTATGGTATAATTATACCTTAAGTTATTCTCTAAGGAGTTATTTGTAAAATTTATTTATATACTAATTTTGGATAAGATATTTTTTAAAATATCTGTGCTTCCAGGGGGACACACATTAATTTTCATGATTTTGAAGTCTATAGTTTAAAGTTTTTTAGTTAGAGATTTTATTAGATAATTTCTAATTAATAATAAATAACTATAACTTTGTTATAGGTCTTATTTAAATTTATAGCTATTTTACTATATCGCATTGCATATAGATAAAAGTAGCAATACGCTGTTAAAATTCTAGATAAGTTATAGTTTCACTTGGGGAGAAGTACATGCAAAATAGGTTTTATATAAGGAAAGTTGCAGTTTTAGGTGCTGGAGTTATGGGAGCGCAAATTGCTGCGCATTTCGGTAATGCTGGGATTACTACAATTCTTTTTGATTTAAAATCAAAAGGTTCTAAATCTAATGAATTAGTAGAAAAAGCTTTAGACAGTTTAAAGAAACTCAAACCAAAACCATTGGCATGGAGTAAAAGCCTTGATTATATTACCGTTGCAAATTATGACGATAGTTTGGAGTTATTAAAAGATTGTGATTTAGTTATCGAAGCTATTGCAGAAAAATTAGATTGGAAAGAAGATTTATATAAAAAAATTACTCCCTTTATTGATGAGCATGCAATTATTGCATCAAATACTTCTGGTCTAAGTATCAAGTCATTATCAAGTTGTATACCACAAAATCTACAGAGTAGATTTTGTGGAGTTCACTTCTTTAACCCACCACGTTATATGTCGCTAATTGAATTAATTCCTTATGATAAAACCGATAAACATATTATTACTAATTTAGAAACATTTTTAGTAACTAATTTAGGTAAAAATATTATTATAGCAAAAGATACACCAAATTTTATTGCTAATAGAATTGGGGTGTTTTCAATGCTAGTAGCATGTATTCATACCGAAAAGTTTGCTTTACCGATAGAGGTGGTGGATAAGCTAACAGGCAAAGAGCTAGGTCGAGCTAAAAGTGCAACTTTTAGAACAGCTGATGTAGTTGGCTTAGATACATTTGCGCATGTAGTAAAAACTATGGCAGATAATTGTAGGGATGGTTTTGAATCATGTTATAAATTGCTTGAGTGGATTAAGCAATTAATTGATAATGGTGCACTAGGACAAAAGACTAAAGCTGGATTTTATAAAAAAGAAAAAGATGAAATTAAGGTTATAGATTTGAACACCCAAGAATACCGTACAGCAGATAGGAAAGCTAATCCTGATGTTCTTGCTATATTGCGTCAGAAAAACTGGGCTAGAATAATCGAACAATTACATGATTCAAATATACCAGAAGCACAGTTTTTGTGGTCTTCTTTTCGAGATATATTTCATTATTCTGCAGTTATATTGGAAGAAATTACTGATAGCCCAAGAAATATTGATCTAGCTATTAGGTGGGGGTTTGGGTGGAAAGAAGGAATTTTTGAGATATGGCAACAAGCAGGATGGTCAAAAGTAGCTAATTGGATTAATGAAGATATAAAAAATGGTAAAACATTATCAAGTCAAGCACTACCTAATTGGGTATTTAATCTTCAAGATGGTGTATATATTGATAACAAACATTTTAATATTGTTGAGAATCAACTCGCTATCCGTCATCAACTACCAGTTTATGATAAACAGCTATTTCCTGACTTAGTGATTAATGAAAAGCCTAATACTGATGTAATAACCATTTATGAAAATGATGGAGTACGTCTATGGCATACTGGAGATAATATTGGTATATTATCTTTCAAAACTAAAATGTGTGCAATTGGTATGGATGTATTACATGGAATTGAAGAATCGATTAAAATTGCTGAAAGTAAATGTATCGCTATGGTAATTTGGCAAGAAAAAGAAATTTTTTCGGCTGGAGCGAATTTGGAAGAATTTGGCTTTGCTATCATGATGAATGGAGTTGATGCTGTTGACCAAATTATACAAAAGGGCCATGATATTATAGTTAATCGGATTCGTTATAGCAGAATTCCAATCATTGCAGGTGTACGAGGTTATACATTTGGAGGTGGATGTGAAATTATGTTACATTGTGATGGTGTGGTTGCAGCTCTTGAGTCTTATATTGGATTAGTTGAGGCTGGAGTCGGTTTACTTCCAGGATGGGGAGGAACCACGGAAATGGCATATAGATCATCTCAATCTATTGAACCATGGAAGGATTTTGAGCGTAGGTATAAAAACCTTGCAATGGCGCAAGTTGCATCTTCAGCATATGAAGCTCTTGAAATGGGTTTTTTGCGGGAATCTGATGTTATTGTTATGAATACTCGTGAAGTATTATTTGTAGCTAAAGAGAAAGCTAGATTTATGGCCTTATCTGGTTATCGTCCACCACTTAAGCCTAGGTTTAATGTTTTGGGTAGTCAAGGTATTGCAACCGTTAATGGATTATTAGCAAATATGTATTGTGCTGGACAAATATCTGATCATGATATGTTGATAGCTAAAAATATCGCAACTACAATGTGTGGTGGTGAAGTTGAAAAAGGTACTAGTGTTAGTGAAGATTGGGTATTAAATATTGAAAAAGAAAAATTTAAAGAATTAGCTATAAGCCAAAAAACAGCAGATAGAATTCAATATATGTTAGAGAATGGTAAGCCTTTAAGAAACTAAATTTCATTTACGAGTGATTATTGAGAATTTCTATTAATTATTAAAAGAAAGAGTTTTTAAAATGAATAAGCCTGTATATATAGTAGCTGCAAAAAGAACTGCTGTGGGTAAAGCTAAGAAAGGTGGGTTTGCTACCAAACGCCCAGATGAGTTATTGTCTCAACTAATTAAACAGACGGTTGCAGAATCTAAAGTTGATGAAAATGATATTGCTGATGTAATAATGGGGTGTGCATTTCCTGAGGCAGAACAAGGTCAAAATATTGCACGTATTGCAACAATACTTGCAGGGCTGCCTAATTCAGTACCGGGCATGACCATAAATCGTTATTGTAGTTCTGGATTAAATTCAATAGCAATTGCTGCAAACATAATTAGTCTTGGACAAGCTAATGTAATTGTTGCTGGAGGAATTGAGAGCATGAGCTTAATTCCAATGGGGGGTAATGATTGGAGCGTAAGCCCAGAGGCATTTAAAAATGATAATATAGCAATAGCCTATGGTATGGGAATTACTGCTGAAAATGTAGCAAAACAGTGGAACGTTTTAAGAAATGATCAGGATTCATTTGCTTTGGAAAGTCACAATCGTGCAATTAACGCAATAAAAAATGGGTTTTTTAAAAATGAAATTTGCCCTATAGAAGTAATTCATAGCATTCCTGATGAAGAAACGGGTAAAATTATTGATAAAAAAGTGGTTATTGATACTGATGAAGGTCCTAGAGCTGACACTTCGTTAGAAGTATTAAGTAAGTTAAAACCATCTTTTGCAATTAATGGGTCTGTTACCGCTGGAAATAGCTCACAAATGTCAGATGGAGCCGGGTGCTTAGTATTGGTTAGCGAAGAATATTTAAATCAACATAAACTAACACCGTTGGCTAAATTTTTAGGTTACGCTGTTGCTGGGGTTCCACCAGAAATCATGGGAATTGGCCCAATACATGCGATTCCAAAAGTATTAGAACAAACTAATTTAAAACTAGACCAGATTGATTGGATTGAATTAAATGAAGCTTTTGCTGCACAAAGTATTGCGGTTATTAATGATCTCAAATTAGATAAAAATAGAGTTAATCCGTGTGGTGGAGCAATTGCACTTGGTCATCCATTAGGTTCTACAGGTGCAGTCTTAGCTACAAAATTAATCCACGGATTAAAGCGTACTGGAAATCATTATGGAATGGTTACGATGTGCGTAGGTACGGGTATGGGTGCTGCAGGGATATTTGAAGCAGTTTAAAGTTAATAAATTTGAAGGATGAATATGGAAAAAATCTGGGTTAAAAATTATCCGTCTGGTGTGCCAGGGGAAGTTACAATTAGTGATGATACTATAGTTGATTTAGTAAATAATGTTTGCAAAGACTTTAAGGATTATAAATCGGTTACTTGTAATGGAACTAGCTTAACTTTTGGTGAAATAGAAATACTTATCAATAACTTTGCAAGCTCTTTGTATGATATGGGAGTAAGACATGGTGATAGAGTAGCAGTTATAATGCCAAATCTTACGCAATATCCTATAGCAGTTTTTGCTATATTAAAATTAGGAGCAGTTGTAGTAAATATTAACCCATTATACACAGAATATGAAATGCAGTATATCCTAGAAAACTCCGGCGCTAAGGTTGCTGTTGTTTTGAATATGATGGCATCTAAACTAAATAATTTAGTTGGAGTCGGAAACCTAGAGCAAGTTGTAGTTACAAAGGTTCCTGATCCTTATCCATCTTTTTTAAAGCGTGCAATAATTAACTTTGTAATTGAAAAAATTAAAAAAGTTGACGTAAGCTATACATATAAAGCAAAAGATTTTAGAGATTGTATAAAGAATAATAAAAAATTAGATTATTATCCAGGTTTAAAAAATACTGATTTGGCCTTTATTCAATATACAGGAGCAACTACTGGGCAGCCAAAGGGAGCTATACTTACCCATAGGAATATTATTGCTAACCTAACACAGATTAATGCTTGGCTTAACCCACAAATAGGTTCATTATCTAAACATGTTACAATTAGTGCTCTTCCGCTATACCACATATTTTCTCTAACCGCCAATTTGTTCGCATTCTTCTTACATGGGTCTGAGAATATAATGGTGCCAAATCCTAAAGATATACCAAATTTTATGAAAATACTAAAAGATAGTAAATTTACAATTTTTAGTGCATTAGACTCTCTTTATAATCTTTTATTATCGAATAAAGAATTTAAAAATTTAAAATTGCCGTATTTCAAATATAGTGTAGCAGGTGGTATGCCTACACGTAAGTCTGTTGCAGATAATTGGTTTAATCTTACAGGAGTTATGCCAAGTAATTGCTATGGTTTGACTGAAGCGTCTCCTGCCGTTACTATGAACACTATGGATAATACCTTTGATGGATCTGTTGGTTTTCCAATCCCTTCAACTGATTTAGAAATTAGAGATAAAGATGATCAAAAGGTGTTGCCTCAGGGAGAAAATGGTGTAATATGGGTTAAAGGTCCACAATTAATGCTTGGTTATTGGAATAATCCAGAACAAACTCAGAAAGCTATTGATAAAGATGGTTGGTTTAATACTGGAGATATCGGATACTTAAATGAAGCTGGTAAATTATTTATAAATGGTAGAGTGACTGATATGGTGATTGTTTCAGGTTTTAATGTGTATCCAGTTGAAATTGAAAATGCTTTGGATGCATTCCCTGATATAAAAGAGTCTGCTATTATTGGAGTACCTAATTTAGAACATGGGGGCGAGAAGGTTATTGCTTTTGTGGTATTTAAAGAAGGTATGTTTATGGTAGAAAATGAGATTATTCATAATTTACGTAAAGTATTAACCGGTTATAAAATACCAAGTGAAGTTATAATATTTGATAATGCTTTACCAAAGACTTTAGTCGGTAAAGTTGATAAAAAAGAATTAGTTAAAATCTATAATTCACGCGTAAATGCAAATAAGGGTTGATCATTTAAATATAAATTTTGGATAAAAGAGAAAAATATGAATAATACTAATAAAACTATCTTTATAACTGGTGCAACTCGTGGGGTAGGGTTTGAAATTGCTAAACGTTTTGCTTGTGAAGGTGCCAATATTGCATTTGTAGCAAAAACTGTTGAACCAAACCCGAAATTAAAAGGTACCATTGATACAGCTAAAGCTGAATTGTTATCAGCTGGAGCTAATGATGTAATTGCAATTCCTTGTGACGTGAGAAATCTTGAAGATCTCAAAGAAGCAATTGATAATGTTGGTCAAAAGTATGGCAAAATTGATGTATTAGTTAATAATGCAAGTAGTATTTACTTACTGAAAACCGAAGAACTAACAGAAAAAGCTTATTCATTAATGCATGATATTATTGTAAGAGCTAGTTTATTTGCATCAAAATATGCTTTACCATACTTACAGAAATCTGCTAATCCACATATTTTAAATATAGCCCCTAAACCAGATTTAAAGCCAAAATGGTTTGTAAATCATACCGCATATACCTTATGTAAGTTCGCTTCAGGAATGATGGTTATGGGGCACTCAGCAGAATTTGCCTCTAAAAATATTGCAGTTAATGCTTTATGGCCTGCAACGTTATTAGATACAGCTGCAGTACAGAATTTGCTTGGAGGGCAAGCTGCAGTAGCAAAAGCAAGAAAACCTTCTATTATGGCTGATGCAGCTTATTATATAATAGCTCAGGATAGTTCAAAATCTACAGGTAATTACTTTCTTGATGAAGAGGTTATTTTAAAGTCTGGTGCTTTATTAGATAGTTATTCTGTTATTCAAGGTAGTGAATTAATTACTGATTTATACGTTGAAAAGTGATATACTTATATTAGAAATAATTTATTTTAGATTCATTTAAAATTATAGAATGGATGTTTATCATGACGATTTCTTTTTTAATCGGATTTTTATTAATTACATGTTTTGTCTTATATTTTACGCATAGACTAACGGTGTGGAGTTTAGCAATATTAGTGTATTTAATGATTGTACATTATATGTTTTTAGTAAATAGCATAGTATTTACTATTGTTTGTACTATATATGCAGTAATTGCAATAGTTTTTAATGTTAAATTGTTAAGAAGGTTTGTTATTACTAACTTTTTATTCAGTAAAGCACAAGCTATATTCCCTAAAGTATCTGATACTGAACAATTAGCATTGCGTGCTGGAGATGCTTGGTATGAAAAAGAAATTTTTCAGGGAAATCCAAATTTTAAATTATTACATAGTTTGAAACCATTTGGACTAAGCGATGAAGAAAGCTCTTTTATGAAAAATGAGGCAACAACATTATGTAGTATGATAGATGATTGGAAAATTACTTATATTGATAAAGATTTACCGGTTGAAATGTGGGATTATCTTCGTGAAAAAGGTTTTTTTGGGTTAGTAATTGCAAAAGAGTTTGGAGGTAAGGGATTTTCAGCCTGCGCACATTCTGAAATTGTAATGAAATTAGCTACTCGTAGTATATCTGTAGCAGTAACAGTAATGGTACCTAATTCATTAGGACCTGGCGAATTATTACTCCATTATGGTACAGATGAACAGAAAAACTACTATCTTCCGCGTTTAGCACGAGGAGAAGATATTCCTTGTTTTGCTTTGACAGGACCTACGGCAGGTAGTGATGCTACTTCAATTCCTGATGAAGGAGTTGTATGTATGGGGCAATATAATGGACAACAAGTATTAGGAATTAGGTTAAAGAATGTTCATAAACATTATATTACATTAGCACCTATTGCAACCTTAGTAGGACTTGCTTTTAAATTAAAAGACCCAGATGATCTATTAAATGGGGTCGGTAAATCTGGAATAACCTGTGCTTTATTACCTTATGATCATCCTGGATTAGAAATTGGCAATAGATTACTGCCATTAGACCAAGCTTTTATGAATGGTACAGTTAGAATTAAAGAATCTTTCATACCAATAGATTGGATTATTGGTGGGCAGAAAATGGCTGGTGAAGGTTGGAGAATGCTTGTTGAATGCTTGTCTATTGGACGCTCTATATCATTACCAGCATGTGGTACTGCAAGTAGTTTGGTTGCAAGTGTATTAACATCTGCTTATGCATTTATTAGAGAGCAGTTTAATGTTCCAATTAGTAGTTTTGAAGGAGTTGAAGAAAAATTAGCTGCAACTGCTGGCATTGCTTATATGCTTAATGCTACAAGACAATTTACAGTAAGTAGCGTTGATGCAGGAATCAGACCATCTGTTGCTTCAGCAATAACAAAATATCATCTTACTGAGTATGGTAGAGTTGCAATGAATAATGCAATGGATATTCATGCCGGTCGTGGAATTATAATGGGACCACATAATTATCTGGCAAGAGGTTATGAAGGTTCACCAATTGGAATTACTGTGGAAGGTTCTAATATAATGACACGAAACCTACTAATATTTGGACAAGGTGCAATTAGATGCCACCCATTTTTGCTCAAAGAGTATGAATCAGTGCGAGATAAGCTTGGTATAGTGAATTTTGATAAAGCAATATTTGGGCATATAGGATATATAATGCACAACAAAATTTGTGCAATATTTCATGCATTTAGCTGTGGTTTTTTTGCCGAAGGGTATACCTCAAAATTTAAACATTATTATAAGCAAATCACTAGGTTATCCAGTGCTTTGGCATATATTAGCGATGTTGTACTCATAACGATTGGTGGAGATATTAAGAAACAAGAGAGAATGTCGGCAAGGTTGGGCGATACAATGAGTTATTTATATATGGCATGCGCAAGCTTAAAGTACTATGAAGCTAATGGTCGGCGTGCCTCAGATGATCTGTTCTTAAGGTGGACATTAGATCACTGTTTACATAATGCGCAAACTGCATTGGTTGAAACTCTAGATAATTTTAAAATGAAAGTTTTTGGTAAAATACTAAAATTCTTTTTATTTCCATATGGTAAACCATTTAAGAAACCAAGCGATCAGTTAGAACATGAATTATCGGTTAGTATATTATCTGATAGTGAAACAAGACAAGTCTTTAAGTCAATGTGCTATATACCATATGATACGAATGATCCTATGGGTAGAGTAGAAGTTGCTTTTAAAGCTGCCTTAGAATCATATCCAATAAAAGTTAAAGTTCAAATGGCTATTCGTAAGCATCAATTACCAAAGCTTCCTGTTGCACAGGTAATGGGTAAAGCACTGGAACTAGATATTATTGATAAAGCTGAATATGATAAATTAATGCATTCAATAAAATTAACTGATGAAATAATGCTGGTTGATGACGAGTTCTCTCCTTTTGAATTAGGGAAGAAAAATGCTCATCCTTTATGGTCATAATTAAATAGAGATGTATACTATGTATAAATCATTTAGAAAAATAGAAATTATTTCATTTGCCAATAATGAAATTGAAGCCCCAGTGGGAATCATAGAAGGCCTAGATAAAAATATATGGCTTACATCTACTAAAAACAATAAAATTTGTAAGATTGAACCTAATAGTCTTAGCATATCTTGTTATTCTAATAATGATAATACTACACTAAACTATCCAGCAAATATTTATCCAGCGCTTGATGGTTGTGTATGGGTAACCTGTGTTGGTTCTAACGGAATTGTTAGATTGGCTAGTGATTTTGAAAGTAATAAGCTACCCTATACTTTTTACCAATCTGAGCACACTATTGAACCTTTAGCAATAAAAACTGATAAAAATGGATTGGTGTGGTTTAGTTTACGTGGAAAAAATGCAATTGGATCTATCAATCCTCTATCAGAAAATCCAGAGTTAACTATGAAAATTTATGAGCATCCAGATATTAAACACCCATCTGCTATTTATATAAATAATAAAAATGAATTGTTTTTTATGAATACACAAAAAGATGCAACAGGGATTGGTCGATTAAATTGTGATTCTCATGATATTTTAGGTACATTGAAGATATATCGATTTCCTGATAGTTCAGTTAAATTACGTGCTTGGGCTGAAGATATCAAGAGCCGTATTTGGTTTACTGGATTTAATAATACCATTGCTATGTTTGATCCTGCAGAGTTCTCTGAAAATCTTAGTCTACATATCTTCCAAGATCCTGTTTTAAACATGCCAGATGGAATTTGTTTGGGTGCAGATGGTTGTTTATGGTTTACCAATAGTGGCTCAAATCAAATAGGTAGATTTGAGCCTAATGATGAAAATATTTTTGCACATATGGAATTTTATACTCATGATAAAATGGAAGGTCCATTTGATATTAAGCCTGATTCTAATGGTAGAGTATGGTTTACCAATAAAATTTCCAATAATGTAGGTTTTATTTGCACTATTTAAACTAGTTTAAAACTCGATATCAACATCATTTTATTTATAACGAAACATAAGTTGTAGTGCGCCCAATCACTGATATAGAAAAACATATCAAAGTATTTCAGCAATAAGTATTTTGGTTTAGCATGAGAGTTACGACCGTCACTATAGCCGTATTCTAATATAATTGAGCCTACAATACCTTATTAAGCCAATCAAAAATATAGGAAAATGTAATCTTGGGAGCTAATGGTTGGCAATGTCCACCAGTATTTTCATTTGCACTAAATAAATAATACTCTTTTTGACAACTTAATTTATCATATAATAGTTTAGCTTGACCTTTTGTTAAATATTCTTCTTCATTATCAAGAATTAACATTTTGCAATTAATATTTTTAACTCGATCTTCAAGTTTATAAAGAGGAATAACTTGTAAGAACTTATCAATGGAGTCTGCTCCAAATCGCCACAATCTGCTATTAATTTTAAAAGCAAAATCGCTTTTTGGATTCTCATTTACTTGTTTTTGAATATATTCGCTTATGCTCTGAACTTTTTCCAGCTTTTGGGAAATTTGTTCAATCATGGTATTGCTATTAAATTGACCAGGATCTAATATACATGCTTTAATCCTTTTTTCATATGCAACAGCTCTAGCACCAAGAAACCCGCCAAAGCTCTTACCATAATAAATTAAATTATTAGCATCGACTTGTGGATAATGTAAAATATAATCTATAACTGCTCCAACAACATTCTCCCAATCGGGAACAAAAGGTATTTTATGCTTGCGTAGAACCGAACCTTGCCCAGGACCTTCAAAAGTTATACAATGATAACCATGCGATAAGGCTTCACTTGCACAAGAGAAAGATTCCTCTTTTGTTCCATCTCCACCAGAACAAGTTATAATAAGAGGTTTTTTCTGATCTGAACTAAGATAAAGATATGCAGGTAAGAGCATGTCTCTAAAAGGAATATTGATAATTTTAACTTCATAATTCATTAGTTGTATTGTTTCTTGGAATGAGTTAATGCTTTTATCAAGTGCATCCTCAATTCTCTTGTCGTTTGGCTGATCTTCCAAAAAGAAAAATGATGATCTAAAATACGTTGAAGCACGAAGGAAGTTTAAATATGCTGTTTCTTTTAGACCATTACGCTTTGCATCAATTGCATAATTGAGATTTTTAGTTGCCTGTTTAAACCAAGATTCATACCATAATTCTGCATTATGAGCTTCAAGTTTATCTCTTACTGTTAGACATTCACTAATTTCTGCTGCATTATACGCTGTATTACCTATAGCTCTAACAAATTGGGCATTATATAATTCAGAATCAAGAAGCTTAAACATAAACTACCTTTCAAATAAAAAATCTTTATACTAATTAACATTACCTTTAAGAATAATTTATAAGTTATCTTATATAAATTATTTATACAAGGACTTAATTATTAACTTTATTCTTCTGGAAGTTAAATAAAATTTCAAAGTATACCTTTTTTTTAAATGATTTTTGAATGAAATAAAAGGTTGGGATGAATATATTAAATCATCCCAACGAAGAAAAAGATTAGCTAATTAACTTATTCATGCGTTGTACAAATCCTACCGGATCATCCAACTGTAATCCTTCAGCTAAAACAGCTTGTTCAAAAATGACAAATGCAAGATCTTTAACATCATCTTCTGAAACACTATTTTCAAGTTTCTTGATTAAGTTATGATTCAGATTAATTTCTAAAGTTGGTTTAGACTCTGGAACTGCTTGTCCAGCTTGGCGTAGCATTCTTTCTAAATGGATACTCATAGCGTTATTATCTACAACTAGACAGCTAGGGGAGTTTACTAAGCGATTTGTTATTTGAACCTCTTTTACTTTATCTCCAAGTGCATTTTTAATTTTTTCAATAACTGGTTTTGCCTCTTCCATCTTTTGCTGTTTAGTTTCATCTTCCTCTTTATCTTCAAACTTGTCTAGATCTAAACCTGATTTACTAACGGAAACCAACTGTTTTTTATCAAATTCAAATAAATGGCCAACCATCCATTCATCAATCTTATCCGTTAATAATAATACTTCTATATCTTTTTCTTTAAAGATTTCAAGATGTGGGCTATTTTTAGCTGCATTATAAGTTTCAGCAGTTATGTAATAGATTTTATCTTGTCCTTCTTTCATGCGAGAGATATAATCTTCAAAACTGATATTTTTAATGTCACTATCATTCCTAGTTGAAGCAAAGCGTAATAATTTGGCAATGCGCTCTTTGTTGCTATAATCTTCGATAATACCTTCTTTCAATACATTACCGAATTCATTCCAAAACTTAGCATAGCTATCTAAATCATTTTTTGCAATATCTTCGATAAGTGATAATACTTTTTTGGTTGAACCTGATCTAATTGCATCAATATCTTTTGAAGATTGCAAAATTTCACGAGATACGTTTAATGGTAAGTTTTGACTATCAATTATCCCACGTACAAAACGGAGATAATTTGGTAATAATTTATCTGCATCATCCATGATAAATACACGTTTGATATATAATTTCACTCCATATCGACGTTGTTGATCATATAAATCAAATGGAGCTTGACTTGGAATATATAATAGTTGTGTATACTCTTGAGTTCCTTCAACCCTTGCATGTATCCATTTCATTGGCTCATTAAAGTCATGTGAAATATGTTTATAGAATTCTTTGTATTCATCATCAGTTATGTCATTCTTATTTCTGGTCCATAATGCATTTGCTTTATTAACAGTTTCCCAATCAAGTGAAATAATCTCTTTTCCATCCTCAGTTTGTTCAGGCATTTTCTGCATTTTAATTGGATAATTTATATGATCTGAATACTTGCGAATTAGCGAGCGTAACTGCCAATCAGATAATAAATCATCATTATCCTCTTTTAAATGTAATGTAATGTTAGTACCCACTGATTCATGAGTTATATCTTCAATTGTGTATTCACCACTACCATCTGATATCCAACGGACACCAAGTTTTGTTTCTAATCCAGCTTTACGAGTCTCAAGAGTAACTTTATCTGCAACTATAAATGCAGAATAAAATCCTACACCAAATTGCCCAATTAAATTTGCATCTTTCTTATCATCACCAGAAAGTTTCTCTAAAAATGTTTTTGTTCCAGATTTTGCTATTGTTCCTATATTATCGATAACTTCATCATAACTCATACCGATACCATTATCAGTAATAGTTAATGTTTTTTCATCTTTATTAAAACTAATTTTTATATGAAGTTCTTCTCCTGTATTTAGCTCAGGTTCTTTAATTTGTGCAAAACGTAACTTATCAATAGCATCGGATGCATTTGAGACTAATTCGCGTAAGAAAATTTCTTTATTCGAATATAATGAGTGAATCATTAAATTTAACAGTTGTTTTACTTCTGTTTGAAAACTTAAAGTCTGTTTGTTACTATTTTTCTTCATTTTTACCTCTAACTAATTATAAAAATTTATCTTTATTTTCAATTTTATATCTACTAACCATTGTCATTGAAGTTACCTCACTACACTTATAATTATAAAGTATGATTTATGTAAAATGCATAATTTGACTTATAATGAAGCTTTAGCAATGACATTCCTATTTGATCAATATGGGTATAAAATATTAAATTTCAAGATATAATTTGATAAGATTTTTAATTATGCTTTAAGTTTTAAATATTACTTTCAAGTCTTTTAAGGATACCACGTATTAAATCAACATCTTCACGTTCTAAACGTGCTCTATGTATAACATTTCTTAACCTACGTAATGTTATTTCATGATTTTTATTCTTATAATAGTTAAGCTTTAATAATATTTTATCTAGATGATTAAGTATGCCAATATTATCTGCTATAGTAGCTTGTTTAACTTCATTCATGAGATGAGATAAATTAGAATCTAAGTTACTATAAACTTCATAGCAAATGATTTGTACAGCTTGAGCAAGGTTTAACGAAAAATATTGAGGATTTCCTGGAATTGTAACCATACGATTACATAATTCTAATTGTTCAATAGTTAAACCTGACTTTTCAGTGCCAAATACAAATGCAACTTTTTCACCTTTTTGCAATGTGTCTAATACCTCTGGCATGATTTGCCTTGGATTCATTAAATCTTGGTTATATTCTCTACGTCTTGCAGTTAGCGCAACTGCTAAAGTAGTATCTGAAATTGCTTCATTTAAATTAGATAATATTGTTGCATTTTCAACGACGTCTTTTGCATTACTAGCTAATGCAATTGAGTGATCATCTGGTAAAACTTGAGGTGAAACTAGAGTTAAGTTATAGATACCCATAGTTTTCATCGCACGAGCTGTACTACCGATATTCCCGTTATGAGAAGTATTGCATAGTACTATTCTAACACTATTTAAAATATTAAGATTGTTGTGCATATAGTTTTAATTGACTATGCATATAGGTAAACTAGTAAACTTTGGTACTTTATAGGCAGAATTGCCAAAACTCAAGACGAATTGATATTTGTTTTTATCTTTTGAGCAATATTTTGGGGTTAGAATTGGTGGGTTATTTGGGCTATTTTCAACTACGGTCTTAATTGGTGATGCGGTATGCTTCTTGCCACAGTTGGCAGCTAAATGAATTTTATCAAATCCAATACTTGAATATGCTTTTGAATTTCGGCTTTGGCTTGCTAGGCTTAAACTATTATCTTTATCAATCATAATAGCGTTGTAGATATTAGAAGATTCAACAGAAAAAATAATATAAAAGTTTGTATCCTTATTCACTAAATTTGGTTGGAAGAATATTGGTTGATTAATCAAACATGCGGAATTTTGATTAATTTTGATCTTAGCTTGTTGTGAGATATTAGGTGCTCTTAAAACTATTGGATTTGGATTTTTATTATAAAGTACAATATTTTTTAGAGCAACCGCCATCCCAGTTGCATAACAATTAAAATAAAAAGTTAAACAAGCTATATAAAGAAGTGTTTTATTCATAATACCATCTAAGTGTCCTATATCAAATGTTATAGCATTATACCATATGAATAAGCGCTTAATAAATAAATGTTTTCTGTTAAATTAATAATAAGTCGATTTATTAAACTTTAATTCGCACTTTTTTATAAATGAAAGAAGCTGATATAAATTAAATTACTACATAAGGATAAATTTTTATTCCATACAAGTTTTTTAATGCAAAATTATGCTCTAAATCCTAAATTTTGAAAAACTTGCATTGCTCGTGAAAAAAATTAACGTAATTTAACTTTAATTTTGCTAAAAGTTGAAAATTACCTAAAGTTTATTATCTATGTACCAATACAAAAAATACAATATACAAAAAAATCCAGATACATTAAGGGGCTGTTGAAAACGAAAAATTATAAAAAGTCAATAAAGCCCTTAAAAAAGCTAATATTAAGAATGTATTTCATGTATAATAACTATTATAAATGTTGAATTTACAGAGGTTTGCTATGTATCAAATGAATTTTGTATGTTTAGATGATTTAGTATCAAAAGATCATGAGTATAGAAAGTTTGTAAAGATATGGTCATTTGCCAATGCAGAGAAGTTGTTAGGCAAACTAAAGAAAGACAATAATAATGAAGGCTA
>JBKDHQ010000143.1:0-35051 GCA_046336365.1 Neisseriaceae bacterium | reverse complement strand
ACTGGTTCACTTAATCTAAAATAACGTTTAATAATAACTAATGAGTTTTCTGAACCATAAAAATATTATGTATAACAGTCTGACTTAATTAGTAAATTTTCCTTAGCGTGTATTTACGCACCATTCTGCTTGCTACCCTTTCAGATAAAGATTCCATTTCCTTATTTTTTGTTTTATATATTTCAACAGCATCATTAATAGCAGCCATTCTAAACTTTATAAGAGCTATTTTTAAATCATCAGGTATATTATTTTCATCAACCTTAATCTCTTGTTCAGAACGCCATTGCTTAATAAAGCCTAAAACTCTTGCAGTATCTCCACCCGTTCTAGATGAAACATTCCTTACGCTTATTTTTTCACCATTTAATACCATTTCATTAATAATATTGGGTTTTACCGCATATCAGGGCCAATTTGGAAATGAGATATTAATTATCTGATTTTTGAGGATAATTTTTTATTAGTGCCATTTAAATAATCCAAAAGTAGCAATAAATTTCTAATAATTTATTGCAGATGGCAAGTAAAATAATAGTCTTAGCTTGGCTAATACCTGATAATCTAAAAGAAGCTAGTCTAAATTGACTAATTTATGATTTTTTGTTGTCTTACGGTTACTAAAATCAAACATCCAATTAACTGTAGATTTGTCTATAACAGGAACATTTAATAAGTGCATAGATTGTTTAAATTGGCTATTATGTATATAAAATGGTGTAAAATCACAACCTAATATTTCTTCAATAGATATTTTGAATGATTTACCCCATCTATAAATCACAAAATAACTTTCTTCAGTCCGATCTAATAAATGTTTAAGTCGATAAGAACTAGACTTATATACCCATTTTTTATTTTCAGGGTTAGCACACCATAGTACAAATTTATTTAAATATTCTTGTTCTATAATAGAAAGAGCAGATAACTTCAAATCCATAATATATCCTTTTAAAAGTTATTATATGTAATATTAATTCAAATAAATATTATAATAAATTATAGCTATAGTAGAGCTAAAATTTTGTTCGCTACGCTCACAGAAAAAGTAATTACGATCTTGTTTTATTTATAACGCCTCTTTCAATCAATTCTAGATGGTCTAAAAAGTGTAGCAAGCAGATTGATGCGTAAATATACGCTAAGGAATTTTTGGATTTTAACTCATAGCGTTTTTCCGCATATGTGTATATTATCAATAAAGGTTAATTTTCCTTTATATATTGTTTTACGGTTTTATGTATTACCTTATAAACATTTATACATATAATTGTATACAAGTCAGAAAATTATATTATGAATATACTAGACAGTTATATTTCATGATTTATAATTCATCGAGTTTCTTGCTTAACCCATCCGCTAAACTAGTAGGCATAAATTTTATTAGTTGTAACTTAGTTGCTTTATCAATCAACTGTCCATAATTAACAGCATCAAGTTTAGTATATAATTTATGATTAATGATACTAGCTATTGTTTTAGGTGAAATATTCTTATCTTCTATCTTACCTAGAATTCTTGCAATCTCTTTAGGAGTTTTACCCCTTGAAAGCAAATACAGCACCTGCTCTTCCCTTTTAGTAAATTTAACATTTTGGTATAAAAGTTTATTAATATCACTTATTCCATCTTCTCCATTTACTAAATCTATTTCATAGCTTTGTATCTCATGTATAATCTTACCCATTAAACCACTTAATTTTTCCTGAGCTTTACGCTGAGCTTGGTAGCTTGCATTCTCAATTCTAAGCCTTTCTGCATCTTTCTCTGCAGTAATATTAATAGATGTACCAATAATACCAATTACATTTCCATCATTATCATATAATGGTGCTTTAATTGAAGTAAAAACTTTTGTCTTTCCAGTTGTCAGATCTAAAATAGTTTCCTCTTGCGACATAACCTCACCAGTACGCATAACAAGCTCATTATGTCTTAATATATGTTCAGCGACTTCTTTAGGATGAAAATCATATGGTGTATACCCAACAAGTTTGTCTTTAGAACCTGCCCCTAATTCTCTAACACACACTTCATTAGCACCTAATACCTTACCATTTTTATCATGCCAATACATAAGCGCAGGCGACATACTTGCTGCTACTTCAAGAACCTTGAATACATCGCTATACGGATTTTTAATGTTATCATCTACATGTTTTAATTCGTTCATTAATCTATTAATATCACCATTTTTATAGCTAGCATAGTACATATTAACAGGCATAGGGTCACTAATTTCGTATTTAAAAGCTGATGCAACCTTTAATGGAAAATTAATTCTTTCGAATAAAAGTTTTAAATATTGATTATGTGTGTAAGCAGTAAGGGAGTTTTTAGTCTCATATGCATATTTAAACATTGCCAAAAATATGCTTTTAGTTACAGTATGTTTATGTTTATAGCTTACTGATACAGCAATTTTAGTAATATCCAGTGTAGGTTCTTTATGTAGAAATTTAGTCACATTTTTTCCAACTTGGTAACTTTCAACTTCAAATTTATTGTTATTATCAAGACCGCAAAGTCGACCACACCCAATAAATTTTTCACCATCAAAAGCACCAAACCAAATTGCTTGGTCTACGAAACGATCAACTAATAATTTCCTTTTATTACGAGTTATAACTTTGAGTCCAGATGGATTGTCTGCCTCAAATTTCCACTGCACATGTTTAATATACGTATCATATAACAAAGCACATGCATCATCAATTAGTTGCTGACAATCTAATAATCTAACTTTCAACATAATACCTCCAGAAAAGGTGAAATTAGTATATTCGCAAAAATTTTGCGAATATTTCCTAAAAATTATAATTCATAAAGATATAAAATACTTACTACTAATACTTATATATTTTAGCATATAAAAATAGCACAAAGATATTTATATAAGCTAAGTAAACAGTGACGTTATTTTAGGAGATAATTAATGAACACATTTACTCAGCACCTTCATTTGATTAAGCAAGTTTATAATAATCCAAATATTATAGCCTCGATAGTAAATAATGATGGCAATTTTTTATATCTATCTGTATCTGAAACCCAAATCATGCAAAGTTTAAAAACCATAAAGCTTAGTATTATCAAAGATAGCTCAAATTTCTTAAATCTTAATAAAGGCATAATATGAGTCGTATTAGTATACATAACTCTTGGTTAAGTCCCAATAAAGATGATTTTATAAAATACAACACTAAAATACTTGTAAATGATTCGCTAATCTGTTATGCGCTTGATAATAGCAATACTATTAGAATGGTTCTTCCACATGATATTGAAGATATTACACAAGATAATGAGTTTAAAACTAACTATAAAAAAATGATGTGCTACTTGATTGACAATTTATCAGAAAGTTGCTGGCAACAAGTTATTAAACAACTGGACTTAAAACAATAACATTATAGCTATTCATAGGAGTAATAAAACATGAAAAGAGTTGCTATATATAAGGATTACTGGGGTAAGCCTAATAAATTCGACTTTGAGACTTATGATGCACAAGTTATAGTTGATCGGTTACTCGCATATTACGCTATCAATAATAAAGGTGAAGTAAGGATGGTTCATCCATACCAAATCAGTGATATAGCCTTTAGAAATAAGATTAATACACATTTCCGGGAAGTCATGTGCCAAGAGATAGAACAGCTACCAGAAGGTTGCTGGCAGCAAGTCTTAGAGGAATTAAATATAAAGCATTAATATGCATATATGCTAAGGTATGTGAGGATGCTATTTTTATACCTCGCTTAGCACAATGCTTGGGTTGATATGCACTGCTAAAGCGAGGGTTGGCGAGCCGAAGGGCGAAGTCGGAACAATATATGTCATTTATCAAATATTACATCAGATTTATTGTTAATGTATGGTTTTATGTAAAGATTCGATGTCTTCTGGATTTAAAGTAAAATGATATATTAAAGAAGTAGCATGAATAATTGCTAGATGTTTAGCTTCTTCTAAATCTGATACGATAATATTTTTTTCTTCACAAATATCTTGTTCACAGAATTCTAGCTTATATTTAGTTTTGTTGTGATTATACGTAATTTTATAATATCGTTTATCAAAGAAAATATTTGATTGTAAAGTTGAATTATTTATATAAGTCCATACAAGTGTAATTTGCATTTTTATTTCTTATAAATAAAATTAAAAGGTAATGAATTTTAACATGTATACTTATAAAAAATCTCCCAACATTTTTGTTGTAATAGTATATTTATCCACAAAAACTGTTAATAACTAAAAAAATTGTATTAAAAACAACGGATAATCTAGTGTAATGTTAGGATGCGATATTATCTACTTTGCCAAAAAATCCATTAAAATTTTGTTTAAATATGTTTTTATTCGTTGTGGATACCTTTATCTATATAATTTGAATTAATTGCGACGAAGTCGCTAAATTAAATCATTTTGTTTTTAAATATTGATTTATCCACAGATGAGTTTCGTTATTACGTTATTAGGTTATTAGTTCATTACGTTATTACGTTATTACTAAATTTGTTTTTTATTATCAAGTCTTTTTGGTTAGTTTTTATTGGTAAATGTATTTTTTTTATTGGTAAATGTATTTTTTATTGGTAAATGTATTAAATCTATTGGTAAATGTATTAACATGTGGTATACTAATGCTAACAAACCCATTTCTAGTTGGTAGCTAAAAATGGGTATTCACAAAACCCTTTGTATGAGAGAGGATATTGTTTATGTCAGCATATAATTTTAACAGAAATTCCGGTATGAATGTTAGTGATATTCTTCAGGATGATTTTACCGATAAAATTTATTCTTCAATTTTATTTACTTTGGTTAATCTGCCATATCGGGATAATTCCATTGATTTAGAAGATATAATAGTTGGTGGTCAAACTTTAAAATGTTATCAAAATCATTATAGATTTAAAAACGGTCAGATGGTTATTATAAAGATAGCTTCTGCTGGACTGGTACCATATGGTATTTATGCTAGAAAAATTATTAATTTTTTAATAGCTGAGTTTACTTATAAAAAGAATTATCCATCTATGTATACTACTGAGATGTCTAGACGTATGGTGAATCTGGGTAAGAAACCTTTAGATTTTGTTCAAAAAATTTGTGGTACTCGTAATCCAGGAACTAGGAAAAAAATTATTTTAACTCAGCTAGAGGCTATACTTAACTGTAATATGGCAATAGCGACTGGTTATAAGCAAATTAATCCCAAAGATGATGAAATTTTAGCTTCTGAGAAATATCAGTTTGCATTAATTGAATCTAATGATGAGCAATTAGTTAATCATAAGTTTGATGTGTTCAATAATTGGCAAGAAGAAATATATATTTCTAGAGATTTAGCTGATAGGTTATCACGTTATATTATGCCTTTAGATAATAATGTATATTCAAAAATATCGAGTCCAATGGAATTAGATATGTACCAATACTTTGCTTATCAAAGTTACTATGCATCAAAAAATGGAATAACAGAAGCTCGCTATAACTGGGATGATTTGGCAAATTTATTTGGCAGAGGGTATGCTAAAAATAGTATGGGCTTGGCCAATTTTAGACATGATTTTCGAAAAAATCTTGAAGAATTGCAATCAAAAGTTAATTTAGGTATTTCTGCTCCTAGCGATACTAAGTATATTACTTTTGCTCCAGTTATATCTTTAATAGAAAATAATAACCCAGATGATTTTAATAGTCTGGATGATTCAAAACCTTATCAATCTTTATTAAAAGAATTTTCCGACAATGATCGAGAATTGTTAGCTAGCCAGGATGGATGGCAGTTATTTCTAAAAAAGTATGATTTATTTGGAAAATTCGATAATAATGCTATTAAGGTTATAAAAGAGCATTATTTTAAAGACGCAGTGTATACAGAAAAAACTATAAAATATGTTTTGTTACAAAACGTGCGAAATACATCTGCATATGCTAAAACAGCATTAGACAAGAAATGGATAAAAAAATATGAAGAATTCATGCAGAGATTTGAGAAGTGGAAATCAGCTTTCTTAAGCCTTTCTGAGGCCGAATCTAATAAATATAAAAGATGTGCTGACGAAGCTTATACTCTGTTAAGACAAAGGTATGCTCCTGAAGATTTTTCGGAAGAAATATTAACTTTAATATACACATCATACTTTAAATTACTAGATTTTGAAGCATTCTTGAAAGAACTTGATGGTTCTAAATATAAAACCCTTTTTCAACGACATTTTGATGAACTAATTCAGCTTGCGTATTAATATATAATTATTATATGGTATTTTGGATTTTTTGACAAAGTAGGATTAAAAATGATAAACTATTGGTGGCCGTGCTCTGCAGGGATGCAACACGGGGGCGAAGTAGATAGGGACTTATTAAGTCCCTATCCTTCTCAGGATGTTTTCTGTTTCTGAAAATTAAAATAGCTAGTCATCATTTCTTGATTAAACATTGCAAACAATTTTCCATTATCTATTTTACATTTTTGCATTATAAAAATATTATGGTTTTGGTCAAATCCTTTAAAGCATACTAAATTGTGTGCTTCAAACTTGCCATTTGCAATAATTATATAGCCTTTCTTTTTATTAACCATTTTAATAGTAGCAGTGCCATTAGAGTTTACTTGCATAGCATTATTATAATTACTTTGCATTATATCATTATAATTACCTGAATCAGGTAGCGAGCTTAGTGTACTATCAGGTGGATAGTTACTCGATTGAGTTTCAGAATTTTTGTTACAGCCAGATAAAATAACAATAAGTGGAAAAAACATTAACAAATACTTCCTCATAACGCTTCCTTCTTAAAAATTAGATATATTTACTGGATTAGATGTTGCACTTCCTAAATAAAATGTAATTGCTTCAGATATATTAGTTGGATTATTTTGATAATTTACAGGCACGTTACAAGTTTGAGAAAAACCGGTATTGTTAAGAGGTTGGCAGACAGCAGTATTAATGTTAAATGAACCTAAACAAGCATTACCTCCACCAGACGGTAAACAAGATATGTTTATTTGGTTATTAGCTGGATCGCCTCCAGTACTATACGTTAGTACTATAGTGCACGAACTTTCTGACATCTTACCAGAGCTTCCACCACATTGCCCTTGTAGAGCTGCTGTAATTGACGGTATATTAGACGCTGTATTGGCACCAAGCGCACAGCCAAACAATAAGCTAGTTAATCCACAAGTTAATATAATATTTAGTAGCATTTTCTTTTGCATGATTTTAATCCTTAAAATTAATTATATGTATTAAAAAATTTACTAGCTTCTTCTTTTGCTTTTTATCATATCTCTATATTCTTCTAGTAAGTTTAATATTTCATCTTGGCTTAGTTTACCTTCAATAGCAATACCTAAATGTGCCCAATATTCAATCTGTGCAGCAACTGACCTATGATTTAAAGTTGCTACATGCCTTGCTTGTTCATATAATTCATCACTATGTCTAACAGTTTTGCCTGATTTTTTTTCCATTTATAGTTTTCTAAATATTAATTTACGACCTTCATTTTAACATTATTTTATAATTTTTAAAAATATTACTTGCAAAACTTTTTATTTTTGTGTCATAATGTAGGCGTTAGATCACAAAATAAAAAATGAGGAAACTTATGAAAAAACGTATAGCTATTCATAATTCTTGGTTAAGTCCACGTGAGGTTGATTTCGAAACACATAATTCTAAAATAATTATTAATAATTCACTTATATGTTATACGCTTGCTAATGATGATTTAATTAGAATGGTTCTTCCACATGATATTGAAGAGATTACAAGTGATGATAATTTTAAAAATAGCTACAAAGAGATGATGTGTCAGTTAATAAACAATTTATCAGAAAGATGGTGGCAAAAAGTTGTAAGTAAATTAAACTTAAAATAGTAAAAGTTTAGTTTAATTAAGAATAGCTTATAAATTTGCTTATAAAAACATATAAGTAAAATTGAAATTTATTGCTGAGTATGATAAAATGTATGGCAAATTTTTAAGAATGCGTTTTTTCAGAAAACGCGCAAAACAGTCCTAGAGATATCTTACCATAACTCTAGTTTTAATATTAATAGACTTTGGCATAGAAAGACTAATCAATATGTTCTGCGCAGATAGATATTATACACAAAAACTGATCATTTTACAAAATCAAGTTCTATATAATTTTCCACCAAAGAATTTAGCTACAAGAGTAAGCAGACTATTTGTTACTTTATAAGGTTACTTTTATACCTAAATTTTTGTAAGTTAGGATATTGTAAATTTTAATATGTGGATTTTAAAATATTTCCGAAAATTTAAGAAGAAGCTATATGAAAAAATTAATTTTACTATTAAGCACACTCCCCTTATTAGCAACAGCCAAAATTGCTGATAGCGGTTTCTATTTAAATGCTGGCTTTGGTGCTGGTTCTCTAAATTATTACTCCGGAGGTACTACTGCTGTTATGAGGGTCGCTGGTGGATATAACTTTAATCAAAATATTGGCGTGCAATTAGGTATTAATAATTATTTTGGGGCAACAATTAGCAATTCAAATGGCACATTTGGAATGAGTGGATACAGTGGTGACATTTCCTTTCTACCAAATCTACCCATCGGACCCAATAATGAGTTTAGTGTTTTCATGAGATTAGGTTTTGGTGAAGATGTACTAAATTCTACATATGCAAATCAAAATAATTTTGTTGATGTTTTAGGTGTTGGCCTCAAATATGATATTTCTGCTCATTTAGCAGCATCCTTAGAATGGATTGGTAGAGGCTTGCTTACCAATCCAGGAGAAGCAAAATACACACAAAATATGGCTCTTGCAACTATTGGGTTTTATTTCTAAAAAATATTTTTATATATTGAGGTGGTTTAAGTGAAAAATAAAATTTTAATATCCTTTAGTGCTCTTATGGCTATATCTTTGGTAGCATGTGGTGGAGCGGGAGGATCGTCAGATATTTCTAACCAAAATAATGGATTTTCTGTTACATCTGTGTCCCCTACTCCAAATTCAGTTATTCCAGTTAATCAAGCATTTACAATAGGATTTAATAATAACCTTGATAGTTCAAGTACAAATGGCGTAGTATTATTTAACACACAAACTAAATCTAATGAAGCTATAAACTGTCAATTAACTGGTGACACTTCTATGCAATGTACCCCTATAAATTCGTTAGCTTTTGGCACAGAATATAACGTAATTTTAACCTCTAATATAAAAAATAAAGCCCAAAATCCTCTTAATCAACAAACTCTTAAATATAATACTTTTAGTTTACCTACAGTAGATTCTGCTTCACCAGAGTCGGGCAATGTGTCTCTAAATAGTATCACTTATACCTATGTTTTCAGTGAATCAATGGATTTGAATACACTCAATAGTAATAAAACACCAGACAATGTGACATTTACAGATCAAACAGCAGGAACAAACGTACCGATTAGCTGCCAAAACACAGATAATGTGACTATGGTTTGTACAGCTAATTTATCATTCTTAACACTAAATCATAATTATTTACTTAGTTTGTCTCAAAAAATTAAGTCGCATAACAATATAAGCATATTACCTACATCTTATGCTTATTCTGCTACAAATTATACTCAACCAGCTATAGTTTCAGCATCACCAGAGAGTGGTAGTATTGGTTTTAATAATCTAACCTATACATATGTTTTCAACGAAAGTATGAGTGCTAATACATTAAATAGTTCTACTACACCAAACAATGTAACATTTACAGATCAAGTAACAGGAAATAAACTCCCAATTAGTTGTATTGGCCAATCAGATAATAAAACTATGACTTGTAGTATATCAGAGTCTTCATTAAGTATAGATCATACTTATAAAATTAATGTTACAAGTAAAATTCATTCTCTAGATAACGTAAGCCTTGTACCAACTCCTTTTATATATTCTCTAAAAAACTATAGCTATAATTGGAGTGTTATTTATAACTTACCCACAACCACAGCAGAAAGCATTTACAATATACAGGCCGTGAATAATGATGTTTATGCATGTGCACAAAATGGTTCTACTGTTTATGCAATACAGTATAAAGATGGTGTTGTTAATGGTAAAAGTACTAACTTTCTAGGACAATGTCAAACTTATAGTAATAGTGGATTCTATATGTCATCAAACTATTCTCCGAACCAAACATTAAAGAAGTTTAATTTCAATGATAACACTTTGACCACAATTGATAATGGCACTGGAATTTTTTCAATTAATAGTGCTACTCAGCATAATGGAGTAATATTTTATTTAACAAATCCAATGACAGGGGTTCCTAATGACTATATCAAAGTATACGATGGAACTAATGTATCTAGCATTGCGTTACCAAGGGAATATCCTCTTTATATTCGCTACTATAATGGTAGCATTATAGCAACTACAACAGCAGGAATATACTCTTCACAAAATGGAATTGTAAATAATATAACATATAATTATAATTTATCAACAGGAAGGTATCCATTAGTGGATGGAAATGACCTATATATGAGTAGTGGTTACCCCCCTACTTCATCATTATATAAATTGAATGGCAATAGTTGGCAACAAATTACTGGTGCAGAAAATATATCGCCTCAGCAGATTAGAGCACAGAGTATATATGGTTTTGCAGCAGGCAATAAAATAGTTAAATATAGCTTAATAGATGGAACAACAAAAGATATTACACCATCTATGCTGGCTAATGACAGAATAGATAGTCTAACAATAGCTGACAACGGAAACATATATTTAGCAGCTGGACAAAAAATATATCAAGGTACTATACAATAAATAGTTTTATAAAGTAGAGAGCATAGGCAGCGCAATCATGCGTTGCTTTTATTATTATTTTTTAGGAGTTTTTATGCAGAAAATATTAAATAAAGTATATGTGGCATGCTTCTTATTGATATGTAAAGTTACTATAGCTGCGGATAGCTTTGGAATAGCAGAATTAGACAAAGGTAAAAGCACTTTTAATACCGCTATTAAAGTTATATGTAAATATGGTGGTCTAACTAGCATAGTAATATTAGGTATTATGTATGCATTCCGTTTTATTAAAGAAATTGGCACCTTGTTTTGGGTTTTATTAGGAGTTTCAATTATCGCTGCCGGATATGGATGGTGGGATAGTTTCTTTACTTCTGGATTTAGTTTTTAATTATAGGTAATAAATGTGGACGCAAGACTACAAGAACAATATATACGTACTTCGTTTGAAGATATACAGCATTTACTTGACAATCCTAAGATCAATGAAATTATGCTCAATCCTTACAATGAAAATAAAGGTGTATTCTGGATAATCAATACTGAGGGTGAACATGAAATAGCAAAAGGTGTAGATGGTAATCCAATATATTGGGATGACATTAAAACAGCTCAGGTAATTTCTACACTAAGTGGTCAAAATCACAAACTGACTCATAGCCAGCGTCCAATTTTAGAGTGTAATATACCTGTACTTAATTTTCGATTTACTGGTACTCTTCGCCCATGCGCTTTAGGGGCTAATCATTTTACTATTAGAAAATTTTTACCAAAGCGTTTAACCTTTGATGATTACACTAATGCAGGCCTTACTGAGAATATTATTAAAACTTTGCGTTTGTGGATTGAACATCGTTTCAACGTTGTTATATGTGGTGAAATGATGTCTGGTAAAACTACTTTTGGTAACGCATGGTTACAAGAAATTCAACTATATAAACCTAATGAACGAATTATCATTCTACAAGATACACCGGAATTATCATGGACACATGGCAGCAATATTGCTCCAATGGTTACTACGAATGAAATAACCATGGATGATCTTGTTAAATTATCTTTAAGATATACAGGTAAACGTATTTGTGTATCAGAAGTAAGAGCAGCTGAAGCCTATAGTTTATATAAAGCATGGCAGACTGGACATAGAGGTGGATTTACCACAATGCACGCACCTGATATACCTACTGCTCTAGATCGCTTCGAAAAAATGTGTATGGAACACTATCAATGCGCGAAAGTTGATCGCAGCAGCCTTGCAAGTGCTATTAATGCAGTTGTATCTATTCAGTCAGTTGAAGTCCCAAAAATTGACCCAGATACAGGCGAAAGAATCTGGGAGATTCAAAGAAGAGTTACGCAAATAGCCGAAGTTACAGGGTATGACTCAGAGCATGCTCGCTATACTTATCACCCTATATTAGGTGCAGTACTATAATGAAAAGTAAGAGAAGATTAGACTTATTTAATGAATTAAAAGAGGTTGAGAATACGTATATTGCTAACCAGAATCATTATAAGTCAATTCTGGGTAAATACATAACTCAACGCAATGTTTCAATAGGGTTTAATTTAATATTCTTAGTTATAATTGCTATACTATCACTCAACTTAATAGATATTGCTCACCAACCAAAATATAAAGCTATGATCTTTGATAAAAAAGGTAGTTATCTTGGTGTTCCACTCACAGAAACCCGCACAGATAGCGAAATTTTAATTAAGGCTTCCCTTGAAGATTATATAACTTTTCTGTACTCTGCACCACAAGACCAGGATGCTAGAACATTTTTTGTCCGCAAAGTTGCATCTATGACATCAGCAAAATATTTTGATAATACGGTAAGTGATATAATAAAAAGTAACTATACTTCATTCCCAACACAATCAACTACTATTACAATTCAAGATTCTTTACCTATTGGTAAAAATGTATGGCAAATAGATTGGATTAGAACAATAGATGGCAAAACAAATGTATATTATAAATCTACATTATCTTTTACGATTAATAACGATGTAACAGATAAAGACCGCATTACAAATCCAAATGGTATCTGGATTACAAATATTATGACCCAAGAAAAGAGAATGCCTAATGAATAAAAAATTTTTTTTATTTTTATTGAGTGCTGCAACTTTTGCTAATGCTAACGGTTATTATAAAAATGGCATTCAATACTTATACTATAACGATCAAGATAATGTTATCAAATGTAAAGTAATGGAACTTTGTAACATAGCTATGCTTGATGATGATGAATATTATCGATTGGTTTTTACTAAGAATAAAGTTTGGATTAAATCAGCTCAAAAGAAAACACGTTATGTTGATAAAGCTGGTTCTACCCATATTGTATTACAAGCCGTTGATTCAGATGATGATAATAATACATTATTAATCGGCAAAAACTATCAGTATTCATTTAAATTAGTAGCAACTAATCGTCCAGTTAAAACCAATAATTATCAATTCATTAAACATAAGGGTGAAGTTGATAAGGATGAAATTATTGAAGATGCAGGTGTTAGTTATAATCTTACTGGTAAAAAATTATACCGTAATTATGCTTTATCTGGTGATGTTAATTCACCGTATAAACCAATCGATGTATTTAATGATGGTACCTATACTTATATTAAATTTGAATCATCTATTGAGAGAAATTTAATACCAACACTTTACACTTATGATAGAAATAAAACATTAAATAGAGCAACTGGTGTAACATATCAAGACCATATGTATATTATTAGTTCAGTTGAAAACCGTTATGCTTTAGTATTAGGTAGCCCAACGTCTCAAGATAGCTATAAAATATATATTAAGCGTAAATTACCTAAAAAACCAGGCTTTTGGAACTGGTTAATGGAACAATATCCAGACGATTAGGAGATTATATTATGGCCATAAAGTTGCCGTTTGGATTTACAGGACTAAAATCTACCCCTGTAAAAATGATATTAGCTTTATTAGCTGCCGGGCTAATATTTGCAGTTGCTTATACACTTAGCAAAAACGATACTGAACCAAAAGCTGAAATCCGTAAAGAGAAAGATGATGTAAGACCATTAAATAATCTTAATGTAGTAGTTCAAAACTTAGTTAATATCCTACCTTCCCGCAAAGTCCAAGCATCTACAACAATCATAATAAGCAAAGAGTCAAACATAATACCGATGGAGTCATCAACAGAAAGTACAGTAAGTCTTACAGATATGGGTCAGTTTAAACAAGAGCCAAAAGCTAATACCCAAGGTAATAACCAAGTTACTGAGCAAGATTCAGACGATAAGTCACCCACAATGGCAGTTATTGATGATAGTCCATCTTCGACAGATGACAATAATTCCACTAATCCAATTTCTGGAGTAAATTCATCAATCGGAACTGGTAAAATCAACAGCAAACTTGAAAAATTAAAGAACCCGTATACAATTTTTGCAGGTGAAATTATTCCAATTATATTAGATACGCCAATTAACTCAGATAAACCAGGAATAATTCGTGCTACTGTAGCTCGTAATGTTTATGATTCAGTTACTTTAAAAAACTTACTAATCCCACAGGGTGCCAAAGTAGTAGGTGTATATGATAACAAAGTTGCATATGCAGTTAATCGTTTAATAGTAGGATGGAATCGCTTAATTTATCCAAATGGTTATTCGATTAATCTTAAAGGGCAACCTGGAACAGATTTGCAAGGTTTTTCTGGGTTTTCCGATACTGTGGACAATCATTATGGTAAAGTTTTTGGAACTGCTTTTGTCACTGGAGCAATTTTTGGAGCCCAAGCTTATGCTATGGGTAATCAAACAACTAATCCTTATCAATTAAGTGCAGGCGCTACTATAGCACAACAAGTAGGTGCTCAAATGGCAAATACAGGTATACAATTACTACAAAAAGGGTTAGATATACCACCAACTATTATTATTAATGCTGGTTATCAAGGTGGTATTGCTTTAACACAAGACCTAGTGCTTAAAAAATATGTTTTTACTAAAAAACATCATTAATATGGTGACAAATATGAAAAAAAAACTTCTATTAAGTTTAACTCTTTTGACGATTAATTTATCAGTTTTTGCTGTTGAACCTGTAACTGTGGTATCAGATATACCAGCACAAACAAAGGAAATGGCAGATAGAATCGATAGCATGATTCATTTACAAACATTAATTAATGCAGTTGCTAAAGCAAGAAACGTTCAAGAACAGGTAAAACAATTACAAAATATTGCAAATTTTCAAAAAGATCCTGCTCATGCAGTAGATCAAGTAAATCAAGCTGTTACCAACCTTGTAAATACTTTTAATAGTCAAAATAGCACTAACTTTAACAATTTGTCTCAATTAATAGGAGCTCTCTCCAGTAGCTCTTCATCTATGAGTATGAGTGTTAAAATGGCTCAAGTATCTAATATGCAATTAATGAGTATACAGAATATACTAGAGCAACTTAGAGCACAACAAAATGCCCTAATTGCATATAAACAAGCAGAGCAAGCACAAAAAAAAGCACAAGAGGATGCTTTCCGAGCAGACATAGAAAAATCGCGTAAATATAATCGAGATCATCCATCATGGTAGTAGTTGAAAATAGGATTGATAAGTTTTTATTAAAACTTAACACTTTAATTGAGTCTTTTATAAATCATAAATTCTTAAATAAATTTTCAAATTATAAAATTTTTCTATTTATCTTTGCAACCATACTATTATTTGCAGCGCGAAAATCTGATGCTGGGACGATGCTTGCTCTAATTGAAACGTCACTACCAAAAATGTTAGTAGAAGCAACCAAAAAAACGTTGGTTATTTATTTTACTATATGTGGTATTGATACTGCTAATACTATTGCTTATAGATATATAATCTCTCATGATTATAAAGGAATGCTAATTTTCATAATATCTCGTGTTTGCTTCATCTTCTTATTTTTAACTATACTGCTAAAACCAACATTTTATCTTGCAATTATTGCATATCTTGGCAGTATTGGAGGCAAAACTTTAAATGTTGGTATGTATTCTCTTAATGGCCTTGACATGGGATGGTCTAAAGAAATATTTAACAATTTTTTAACTTTAATTACAAGCACCTCCAATTTAGCTAAAGCTCTTGTACCTTTTATTGGAGTTTGGTATGGACTTCTAACATTACTAGTATTTATATGTACTGTCTGGATTCAATGGCTTTTTGTTCGTTTATTAGCAGAAATATATATGATAGTTTATGGTGGATTTGTTATGTGTGGATTTGTTGGCTCACCGTTAACTAAAGGGTTATTTTTTAGTTATTTAACTGCCGTAATAGGTTTGGGATTAAGAACCCTAGGGTTTGCTTTTATTTTGTTGATCGTTAAACAGCAATTCACTGTCCCAAGCTTAATGCAAAATCTTACTCCTACTGATGCAGCAACGAATATAATATTGGCTACACTTATGTTAACCACAGTACCAATGGCTCTAGCTAGATTAGCAAGCGCTCAAGCTGGAGGTGATTCTCTGGGTGCTGCTGCTGGCACAATGTTTGGCATGGGAGCTGCTGCAATGACTGCCGGTTCTAGTGCTGTAGCACAAAAATTTGCGGGAACTGCTGTGGGAACAATTGCAGGAAATTTAGCTAGTACAATTAAAGCTTTTAGCAACATGGCTAATGGAAATATGCCAGCAACACCTAAGGTTTCAAATAAAAATGATATGCCAAGCCCACAATCTAATAAAGCAAATAATATACATGCTGCCAGTAATAATAATCCAACTAGCTCAAATAGTGATAATAATATTCAAGATAATCAAAAATCTGATTCTAACGATAAAGCCAAAAGTCGTGCAGATAGAATTAAAAAGCGTGGGTTGAAAAATGGCGATAATTCATAAATCATTATATAAAACTCACAGATTATTTGGAGTTACAGGACGTATTGCGTTATTTTTCGTTCTATTAATGATGGCATTTATTTTTTATGCACCATTTTGGGGTAGAATAATTGGAATTGTATCTGTAATAGCAATTTGGATAGTTATTGCACTAGTTAATAGATATGATAGTTTTGGGTTTACAATTTTATGGCAATATTTAAAACAACAGAATTTTTATCCAGCACACAGTCAAGATACTAAGTATAAATATAAGTACGATAAGGGTGGGATAAGATGATATTCAAAAAAAACAATGCTGAAAACCTAGAACTTATTAAAAACCTTAATAAAAAATATGAGCTTGGACTTTGTGATCTTCTAGCTTTTCGATTTTTTGCTGACGAAGGTATCATCTATAACATAGATGGTTCTTTTCAGCAGTCATTCTATATTGTTGGATATGATTTTGAAAGCTCAGAACCTGTAGAAATCAATGCTGTAGTTAATTATATATGTATGGTATTTTCACTATTAGATACTGGATGGGTTTTTAGTTATAATAACATACGTTATAAAGTTAATGAATACCCAAGTGAAGATAATTGTGAATATAATCATAAAATTTTAGAATATTTAGATAATGAAAGAAGGATTTTTTTTGAAGAAGAAGCTAACTTATATCATGACAAATTAGCCTTTACCCTCTGTTATAAGCCTATGGAAAATCTTTTTAAAAAAGGCAGCTCATTATTCAAAGAATCAAATAAAGAAATTATAAAACATGACCCATATTTATCTGGTTTAAAATATTTCAAAGGTAAAATTAAACAAATTACCCGTTTATTAAGCAGGGTCTTTAAAATCAATTTCATGAATGATGACGAAACATTAACCTATTTACGCTGGTTATTAACTGGACGTTATATAGAAACTAGACTACCTAAAGAGATGTATACAGAAATTAGGCATTATTTAGCAGAAGATTTTATCTCAGGTTATGAGCCAAAAATTGGAAACAAGCATATTCGAGTAGTAACAATTGATGAGGGATTTCCACCTGAAAGTGTACCATTAATGTTTGAACGGTTAAGAAAATGCAACTTTGCTTGGCGACTTAATACAAGGTTCTTTTTTATTACTAATATAGAAGCTCAAAAAGAATTAAGTGACTTATCTGAAATGCATGAACAAAACATGTTAAGTTTTCGAGCTACCCTAACTAAAGAATTAGGTGGGGCCCCAAAGATTAATAGGTCTACAGTTGATTTTATTGATGAAGTTGAAGAATTAAAACGTAGAGTAGTTAAGAGTGAAGATATTACTGGGAAATTTAACTGTTCTATTGTATTATATGATGAAGATGAAGAATTACTGAGAAAACATACAGACGAAGTAATGCGTATCTTTGAAGGGATGCAGTTTAAAGTTCGTCTTGAGGGTATGAATGCACAACAAGCCTACCTTGGGTCAATTGATGGAGAACGGTATGCTAATAAACGCAAATTCACCATTACCACTGAAAACTTTGCTGAATTTTTACCAATATCAAATTATTGGAAAGGGTATCGCAAACATCCTAGTGAGTTATATGGAACAAATTCTCCCCCTTTATTCGTTGCAGATACTCCACAAGCAGGATATTTTTATGGTTCATTACATTATCATACTAAAGGCCATAGTCTGATACTCGGAAACAACAAAGAGTTAAGTTCATTAGTTGTGTTCTTAGCATTTTCGCAATTAAAGTATAAAGATTCGGCAGTATATATACTTGATAACCTTCACAGTGCATTACCTTTCACCTATGCTATAGGCGGGAAACATTATGACATTGGCTATGATAATCTTATGTTTCAACCATTCTCAGACTTAGATACTGCAGATGGCAAAGACTTTGCTATAAATTTTGCGATTTCAATTTGTGAAGTTAATGGTTTTAAATTAGATACAAAACATTTAAACCACATTAAAGAAACAATACAATCATTATCTGTATATCCAAAAGATTTAAGAACTATGGATGGGTTTTTAATGCTTATGTCTAGTAAAGATGTGCCATTAGCAGAAGTATTTAAGGGATACACCGGTCATGATTCATTACGTGGCAAAATCTTTAACTCTAATGATGATAAAATGGAATTATCACGCATAAATGTTTTTGAAATGTCGAAAGTTTTAGAGCAAAAAGACAGTGTTACTATACCAATGTTTGAATATATCTTTTATAAGATTAGACAGAATCTAAGAGGCAATCCGGTAACTATTTTTATCAATGATTCATTTATAGCTTTTGAGAATCCAGTAGCGCGTAAAAAATTACTGATATGGCTAAATACATTTGAACGACTTAATGTGAATATAGTAATGATGTCAAATAGTATAGATCAAATTGATAATAGTCCTATTCGAGATACATTAATGCAGCAATGTAATACAATCATTTATTCACCCAATAAGCAATTGGTAAAAGATCACGTACGTAATATATATTATCACTTTGGTTTAAATTCAGCACAATTAGATTTATTGTCTAATGCCACCCCCAATATACATTATTACCTAGTTAATCCTGAAGGTGCTAAGCTGTTTAATCTTAATTTTGATGATGTTCCAATGGCAAAAGCACTAATGTGTAAAAATGACATACCATCGATTGCTTATGCTAAAAAGATATATAAAGATAGTCCAGATACATTTTTTAATAGCTGGTTAGAGTATAATGGTTTATCAGAATATCAAATATAAATTTTTAATATATTATATACTAATAATTACAACTATCTTTATTAGTTATCTCTGGATACAATCTCGATTAATCTTTAACGATACAATTTCATTACCTAAGGGTTTATATTTAAGACTACCCGTTGAAACCCCTGAGATAAATAATATTTATGAATTTACTATTAATAGTGATCGATTAGAAATTGCTAAAAAGTTTGGCTACCATGCAAATGGTACATTCCTAAAGAAATTAGTTGCTAAAAATGGTGATAACGTTACAATTAATCAACATGGCCTATTGATTAATGGTAAATATATTGCACCGAAAGGCATTGAAAAAGCCAGAAATATGAATTTATACCCAATTGAACACATGAATTATAAATTAAAAACAGGAGAATATTTTTTTCTTGGCCTAAGCAAACACAGTTATGATAGCAGATACTTTGGAATTATCAAACAAAATCAGATTAAATATCAAGATATTTTAATTAAAGAATTGTGATGAAGAAAAAGGCTCACTTAAGTGAGCCTTTAAATCTAGTTATGATGCTTTTTATCTGAAGAATCATCTTTATGATGAAGGCCAAATATAGCAAATAAACCTACTGCTAAACAAAAAGCAACAAGAAAGATAAATGCTCCTGAGGTCATTTTTTTTCACTCCTTTGATCTACCATACTTGCAGCAATTTGTAAAAATATCCATAGAATCACAATTACTGCTATAGTAATAAAGTTTAATTTAAAATCGAATCCGGCTGCCGATGTGAAAATAGCACCTTGAGCCCAGCTTAATAGCCTTATTTGATCTGCAATTTTTTCCAATTGCCTTTTACTGAGATCTAATCCGTGTAAAATATTATGAATTTTTCTAATCATATTTGGCATTATAACATACTCCTACTAAAATTGCCATTCTTGAAAGTTAGTATTATTAATTTAACTCTCTAAATTGTCATTTCACCTCCTCTTATAAAATTGCAGCCGTAGCAACGTCTCGGCGGTGATTATTGGCAACTATGTCTTAGGTGCTACCGCTTAGATTATTCCATTATTAAAAAATATATTTTTCCCCTGCTGAACATGACGTCCTAATTTCACAGCTACAGGGAGAATGTCAAGGGCGACTTGCATAAAAGTTTTTTAATTTTTTTATGAAAGAAAAAAATTTAAAAAGTTTTATGGCGCTAGAAAAATCGGAGCATTTATGCGACATATTTTTCTTGCGATCGTGCACTTTACCCTTGACAGGCTCACAAGGCTGTGTTTCTCTCGGTAAATCTTCAGCAGGGGAAAAATTACATGTGGCGTAGCCACTAAGCTAGGAGGCGTTGCGGGGGAAACACCGCTGGATATGGTGGCGGAAAACGCAAGGCACGAAGTGCACTGCGGTTGCAGACAGGAAAAGGTATCCTTTTCCTACATAAAAATCAGCAAACAGCTATGACGAATAAAATTTATTTACTCATATCTCTAAAAATTTATACCCAAAGAAGAGAAGAGAACATCTTATCTGCACCACTACCATGGAAATAATTGTTAGTATCGTAGTACTAGCTGTTTTAGGTGACATCACCATCTTATAAGATAATGCACTTATGGCTATATAAACTAAAGCAGACAAAAATATAAATTCAACAACACATTTTAAAAAAACTTTCATTATATATCCTCCATTACTATTTAAATATATTAAATATTGAACTTTCTAATTTTAACATGTTCTGGTTCTAAACCTAAAACTTGACCCCATACCAGTAGAACCACCCCCCAGATGCAACATCAATTTGAAGTTACCTCATGGGTGTTTTTAATACCAAAAATGCTACTAAACCTTTCTGCATCTACATCATGATTAATTGCCTGAACAATATAAGTGTTTAGGAGGATTTACCGGGAAACCCCCGCTGGAATGGGTGGTAGAACCCTAAATTATTAACTAATATTACAAATTCCGCTATTTTTATTTTTTTCTTCATATAAAATTTTTAATTGATCAACTGCTTTAATGCTTCCCGCTTTAATAGCTTTCTCGCACCAGAAGATTGCTTGATTGATATCTTCAATTTTTCCCGTATAACTATATACAAGAGCCAATTGATACATAGCTTGTGAACTTCCAGTCTCAGCAAGTTTTTCATAACAGTCAATAGCTTGATATAAGAAAGTACTATTGTTAGAAGAATGGAATTTATCACAATACACATGATACCTTAATTTTGCATATGCCAACCCCAGCATAGCTACTTCTCGATCCTCTTCTGGGCACTCAACTTCCAAAGCTTTTTCGTACCAGGAGATTGCTTTATATGCATCATCATCATTTTTCTTACTATAAATGTTATCATTTTCTACACACATTTGTCCTAAAGTACACATAGCATACTGATTTCCTAAATTAGCAGATTGTACATACCATGAAATTGCTTTATTGATATCTTTAACACCATCTTCATAATGAAAGATGAATCCTAAACGATTCATAGCTTTCGTATTTCCTAAAGCAGCAGCTTTCTCGCACCAGAAGATTGCTTTATTAATATTTTTAACACCTTTGTAAAGATTGAAAATTAACCCTAACTCACTCATAGCATTAGAATTACCCAACTCTGCTGCTTTTTCGTACCAAGAGATTGCTGTATTAATATTTTGTATACGAGGTTCTTTCTGATATATCTCCCCTAATTCAACCATAGATTCTGTATGTCCAGCTTTAACTGCTTTTTCCAACCAGGAGATTGCTTTATTGAGATTTTTAAAATATTCATCCTTGCGAAAGATTATTCCCAAATGATTCATAGCTTCCGCTTTTCCTAAAGCTGCAGCTTGTTCATAACAAATGATTGCTCTTTGAATATCTTTTATACTAGATTCATTCTCATATACCTCTCCTAACTTAACCAAAGATTCTGCATGACCAGCTTCAGCAGCTTTTTCATACCAAGATATGGCCTTATCTAAATTCTTAATACTTTCTTCATTTTGATAAATAAGTCCTAAATGATTCATAGCTTCCGCTTTTCCTAAAGCAGCAGCTTTTTCATACCAGGAGATTGCTTTATTGATATCTCTTTCAGTAAGCGCACCTTTATATAAAATTCCTAGAAGGAACATAGCGGAAATATTCTGATGAGTGTTAGATTCTTCAAGCAAATGAAGAGCTTTTTCGCACCAGAAGATTACTTTTTTTATATCTCTAAAAGTTTCTTCATTCAAAAAAATTAACCCTAAATTATACATAGCATCTGGGTTTCCTAATTGAGCAGCTTTTTCAAACCAGAAGATTGCTTTATTGATATCTTTAACAGCATCTTCTGTCTCATAGATCACTCCTAGCTTTCTCATAGCATTAGAGTTACCCAAATCTGCGGCTTTTTCCAACCAGGAGATTGCTTTATTAATATCTTTAACGTTACCTTCTTCACTAAAAAGATTTCCTAAATTATTCATAGCAAGGTGATCACCTTGAGTAGCAGATTTTTCAAGTAAATGAATAGCTTTATCAATATTTTTAATATCCGGCTGTTTCCAATAAGCATAACCTAAATTAGACATAGCTTTCACATTTCCCAAAGCAGCTGCTTTTTCATTCCAGTAGAATGCCTTATCTATATCTTTAACGCTTGGCTCATTATCATACAAAACCCCCAAATTAAACATGGCATCAGAGTCCCCAGCATCAGCAGCTTTTTCGTACCAGAAGATGGCCTTATTAATATCTTTAACGCTTGGCTCATTATCATACACCCTCCCCAAATTAAACATGGCATCGGAATCCCCAGCATCAGCAGCTTTTTCATACCAGGAGATGGCCTTATTAATATCTTTAACATCATCTTCATTGCTAAAAAGATTTCCTAAATTATTCATAGCAAGTGTATCACCTTGATTAGCAGATTTTTCAAGTAAGTGAATAGCTTTATCAATACTTTTAATATTCGGCTGTTCCCAATAAGCCAAACCTAAATTATTCATAGCTTTCACATTTCCCAAATCAGCTGCTTTTTCATACCAGTAGACTGCCTTATCTATATCTTTAACACCAACATTTGTGTAAAATATATAACCTAAATTATTCATAGCAATAGAGTTACCCAACTCTGCAGCTTGTGTAAATAGCGATATCGATAATATTATATTTTTTTCAATAGTTTCATAAAAATGCGCTAAATAAATCATTGCAGTCACATCATTAAATTTACTTATCCTTGCATTGCAATAATTTACAAAATCATCTTTATTATGAAGCATATTTAATAGACTCTCTCTAAGAGAAAATTCACCTATGGTGTTGTTTTTAATTTGTGACTTCAATTTGTTTATTGCAAAATTATTGCTAGCATCCTGATCTCCCAAAGCAGCAGCTTTTTTATACCAAAAGATTGCTTTATTGACATCTTTAACGCTATCTTCTGTTTCAAATATTTCTCCTAGATATTTCATAGCATCAGAGCTACCCAACTCTGCTGCTTTTTCATACCAGAAGATCGCTTTATTGATATCTTTAACATTATCTTCTGTTTCAAATATGAATCCTAGATCTTGCATAGCATCAGAGCTACCCAACTCTGCTGCTTTTTCATTCCAGAAGATCGCTTTATTGATATCTTTAACACTATCTTCTTTTACAAAGATGAATCCTAAAATATTCATAGCAGTAGAGTTACCCAAATCTGCTGCTTTTTCATATAGAGATATAGCTACTTTAATATTTTTTTCAGTAGTATGATAAAAATGTCCTAAATAAACCATTGCCGTAACATCATTAAATTTATTTATTTTTTCATTGCAATAATTTATAAAATCATCTTTATCCTCAAGCATATTTAATAGACTCTCTCTAAGAGAAAATTTATCCATAGTATTACTTTCAATTTGTGACTTCAGTTTGAATAATATATTATGATTTGAATTACCTGCAGCAAAAAGACTAGTGTTATTTGTAGGAACATTGCCAGTGGTATTAGGTGAAAAATTATTGGTTGTTGTTGTAGTTGTTTTACCGATGTTCATCTTTGTCCTCCAATATTAAAAAATTTTTTATATTTATTAATCAATAAACTTATGAAAATTATGAAAAAGATCTATGTATACTGAGTTAAATATTATTACAGAAAACACTAATTAGAATAGGTTTTTAAGTTGGGTTCTAATGCATATTTAGGAACTATCAAATTATCTCTTATAAAGAGTTGCTAATCAGAACCATCCATTACTATTTAAATATATTAAATATCGAACTCTCTAATTTTAACGTGCTCTGGCTCTAAACCTAAAACCTTACGAAGAACATATGCCTCACCTGTATATTGATTCTTGAACTGATCTGGATGCACCATAAACTCACGCACTTCTTTACTTGACCCCATACCAGTGGAACCACCCCCAGATGCAACATCAATTTGTGAAGTTACCTCATGGGTTTTTTTAGTACCAAAAATGCTACTAAACCTTTCTGCATCTGCATCATGATTAATTGCCTGAACAATATAAGTGTTACAACATGCAATTAATTCTTCAGCAATACGTCCAGTTTCTGAGTTTTTTAATCCAACAGTTGTAACTGATTGGGTACCAATAACCGCATGCATTCCATTAGAACGCTGCAAACTAATAGTATCAGATAAATTAGGGCTTGCATAGCTTGCAAACTCATCAAAAATACACAGAGATTCTATTGGAGTAGATAATTGACTAAATGTGCTATTAATATCATTAATAACCATTTTAGCAATTTTTTCAGTATCAGATTTATAACCAGAAGAATCAAACATAAATAAAATGATCTCATTATTGTTTAATGCATTACTTAAATTAATTATATTGGATACTTTTCTAGTATTAAATAAGTGCCCATAACTAGATTCAATAAATAAATTAATCATATTTTTAATATCACCAACTGACTCTGGATCTAAACCTGATAAGTTATTAGCTAATTGATCTTGATTCTGCTTTCTGGCATAAGCTTGAAGTGCCTCAATATCTGTTAGAGCATTATTAATTACTATTAAATCAACAGGCTTACCAGCAGCATAAAGTATCTGTACAACAATATTTAAAAATGTTTCTTCAGCTAATGCATAATGTTCTTGCCCTTTACCACTAGCTTGAGAAAATAAACTCATTACCTTATTCTTCCACTGTGTAAAGGTGCCAACTGCAAAAGGATTATACGAAGCAACATAAGTTTCTAAATTTGCTGGAACTAACTCAGGATGTAAAGTAAATAGCTTAAATGTTTTACCATGATTCTCAGCAACTTTAGCCAACTTATCCGCTAAATCCATTGAACCTTTACCATCAAGCATAATGACAGGTCTATTATCCTGAACAAAATTTTCAATTAACAAACACAAGGTATTAGTCTTACCTGCCCCAGTTGTACCACACACTAACGCATGTTGATTAAGTTCTCTATGAGTTAGAAATACAGGAGCATTATTAATTAAACTCTTTCCAATATTAATATCATTGCTTTGTTTTTTCTTTGCAATTTCCTTAGATCTCCTCTTAATGTTAGCACGGTCAAGTTTACTATTAATAATAGAATTACTGCGAATTAAATCCACAACAAAACCAATAAAATAATACGGAACCAAAAATGGTAACCCCTGATGCAATTGTTTTATAAAATTATGGTTCTGATACTTTAATAAAGATAAAACACCATTATCTACTAAATAACTAAAAATAATATGCGGTAATGATAGAAAGTCACTTTTAACAGCTGTAGCACTTAATAAACAGATGGCTATAATCAATAGATTAATTAATACCCTATATCTATATGATTTAGTTGAATTAATAATAAAATTAAATATAAAGAAAAACCCCACTAAAGCCCAATGAAAGAAAAGCAATACTATAACCAGCATTACATTTAATACAGTCAGTATTCTCGGCACTTCATTATATAGAACATCTTGCTGTAATTGCATAGCCATCATTTCACGATCAAATATTGCCCTACGTGTACATTCAACATTAACCACATAAAGTACTGCCCCTAATACTCCCGAATACACCAACATTTGCCAATGCATAAAATTATGTATATTATGAACAAAAAAGTCTGCTATCGCTTCTATCTTAGAGAAAGATATTTTATTCCAACCATTAAAATTTACTCTAATTCCAGTTTGAGGAACTAAAAAGCTTAACAATATTGATATATAAGCAATTATGCCAAAAAAATAAAATCTACTGATACCTAATGAAATTATAGACTTTCTAGAAAAATAAAGTATTTTATAAATCAAATACCCACCTAATACCATAACTGTAAATATCTGAAAGTCCAAATATAATAAAAATAAACACAACAAAACCGCTAATGCCCGATTATAATAATATATTATCTTATCAATTATTGATAAATCTTTAGCTTCTTTCACTTATTTTTCTCCACTAAACTGCTACAATTTTCAATATTTATCTTTTCTATCCTTACTATTTTTTATATAATAGAAAAATTAATTTTAGTAAATGCTTCTTTATAAATATTCATACAATCCCCTATTCATGAAAGATTTTACCAGAATTCTGATCTACATTAATACGCGACACTAAACTCTGATTATGTTCCTGCAAAGCCTCTAAATCATCATACTGCCACTCTACAGCATTAATTATATTAGTTCCAGAAAATACCATAAATTTAAAACTTGGATTATTTTTTACTGCATGATAATTAATAAAACTAGCAATACTTTTATCAGTATAAATTAAAACCTCCTTAAACTTACCACTATTAATATCTTTAACATAATCGCCAATCTTTTTTCTATATTTATCAGCAGTCTTTCTAGTTAACTCTACCTCATAAGCAACTCCATCAATTACCACATCAGGCACTACACACTCAACCAACTTCATTTTGCCACCAGATACAACTCTAACTAAATGCTCATTTGACAACGTAATAATTCTATCAGTAACTACCTCAAATTCTGGATTAACTAGTAATTTTGATATTATTAACTCACACACCAAATCATCATGCCTAGACTTTATCAAACTAAACTTCGATTGTTTAAACCCACCTATATAATCAACCCCTCTTTTACCCAAAGACCAATAAAATGGATTTCCTACAATTTGCTTAACTCTAACAATAAACCCATCATCCTCCAACCTCTTAGCTATCCTCTGCATATTTACCTTATCTTTACGTTCTTTATATTCTACTCCTACCCATTTAGCAAGCAAATCTTCACGTACCCACCCCATCAATTTTAATATTTCTAATATTTTAATATCACGATTATTTATTATAGCCATATATTATCCCTTAAACTAGCATACCACCATACACGCAAAAAATACATATAAATTTTCACTTCGCTAAACATTAATTATAACTTTATACAACTTCTGCCCGCCCCGCAAAAACTTCCGTCAACCAAGCCCACTTTATTGAAACGAAGTGAAAAGAAAGTGGGCTTGGTTGCGCATGCTCGCCAAAGAGGAAGTTTGAAAAATGCGGGGCGGGCAAATTTTAATAATTATATCAGATAATTATACTCAATCTCAACTTTTATTTTATCATTGATTTTTTGCGCAACTAATTCAATGCCATTTAAATGATACATAAATGCTGCGTTAGCTTATTTATCAATAAACTTTTTGTTAAAAATATTATAAATTTTCAACTTTTTAAACTATAAATTTATATAAATACTGTATTATTTAACAAGATGCATTATAATACATTTTATATGTAGTATATTACATTATTAATGTATTAATTTATATTTTAAATATATTTATAGTACTAATTTCTTCCATATAACATCTTATTAATACATTATAAATATAATATACTATATTCTTAATATACTTATTTTTAATATTAGTACATCTATAATATAATTAAATATAATTTTGTTGATAAATAATATAAAATTATATATAATAATTACTTTAATTTATAACATATTTTTAACCTATTATTATGCATATATACGTTTCTAGCGATGACGGACATAACTCTATAAAAACATGTTACCCAGATAACAATGGGGAAGTTAAGACTTTTATTACTGAAAATAACACAGCAACTAAAAATTTAGATACAGTCAAAACTGAAAACCAAGACTACTTTTGCTCAACTGAAAATCTAGCCATTCATCATTATAACCTTTACAAGTCTGGGTTAGAAAATAGAGAAATTGTATTAATAACAACTCTACCCTTTGAAAAATTTTATGTTAAAGGGCAACCCAATAATGATTTAATATACAAGAAAAAACAAAATTTACTGCGTACAGATATTACGCCATTACACAATAGAATCATAGAAAACTTTGTCATGGCAAATGGTGTATCTGGGTATTTTGATCTATTATATGATAATAATTCTTATATAAACGAAGAAATCAGCACCATAAATAAAGAAAAATTAATTACTATTGTAGATTGCGGGTATAACGCCACAGATATTATAACGTTTGATAATGGTAAAATTGATTTTCAACGATCAGGTAGCTTTGATAGAGGCTCTGTACATCTGAAAAACCGCATTAAAGATACTATTATTAGTAGTAAATCTCATGGGTTTACAGATATACCTAATAATATACTTGATAAAATTATGCATGAAAAAATTATAGGCGCTGGAAATTTTACTCTTGAAGTTGATAAATGCAAAAAGGAGATTGCAATTGAAATTAGAAATTATATAACCAGGAAGATTGGTAGCATGTCAGAAGTGGGCATAATATATTTTATTGGTGGTACAAGTATTTTACTTAAAGATCAATTAATGGAATTTTACAATAACAAAACTTCATATTTTCCGGATAATGCGCTCTACTCAAACGCAACTGGAATGCTTAAATATTTATTGAGGGCTAAGTAATGTCTAAAAAAACTCTTTTAATAGATAAAGACCTACATTCAAGAATGAAAGAACAGCTAAAACAAGAAAGAACCCCTCTAAACCTTTTTACTGAGAATGCAATTACATATATGCTGAAATTATACAAAGAAGGCTATAGATTAATTGGTGGAACTCTATATCAAATTGCCACCAAAGAACACGTAAAAACATTATCAACAGAAAAACATCAAGAAGATAAAACAATGAACGAAAACTATAATGAAATAATATCTTCAGAAGTAGCTAATATTAAAACTGATGATTTTATGAAATAAATTGTATAAGTTACAACAAATATAATTTACATATGAGTATATAATGTCAATCTTAAGCAAACTTTTCTCAAAACCTCAGCAAAAAACACATACACAACCTCCTAACATATTAAATAATGAATTACCTCAAAAATTACGTCAACAAATTTGTAACATAATAGAATCTACCATAGGTAATGATTTTAGAAATGCTTTATACGACCCCACTAACATATATAAAAAAATTCACGATGATATAAGCGATAAGTATGGATTAGATGGAATAGATGGTTTTGGTAATTATCAAATGCCAGGCAAAGCATACATGAATAAACTTCTATACTTTATAAAAAATTCCCACGACATCAATACAATTTTAGATATAATTGAACTATCACTTAATCATGCTCAAGATTGCGATGCAATTTATTGGCATAGAAAAGTATTCCCATTATCTTCTCAACAAGCAATACACAAACTAAATGAGAGATTTAAGGAGAATGACGTTAACTATAGATTTGAAAATGGTAAAATTATAAAAATTGATTCTACAATAATTTATCAAGAAATAATTAAACCAGCAATTACTCTTTTATACAATGAAAAATTTAATAACGCCTGTAATGAATATTTAGAAGCACACGAACATTACAAAAATAATAAAAATAAAGAATGCATACACAGCTGTGCGAGATCCTTAGAAAGTACCCTAAAAATTATTTTTTCAGAAAATGGATGGGACTATGATGATGAAAAAGCTGGACTTACAAAATTAATTTGTATTTGTTTTGAAAAAAAGCTTATTCCAGATTATATGCAAACCCAATTTGATTCTCTACGAAACATGTTCCAAAATAATGGAATTGGTAAGATTAGAAATAAATATTCAGGCCATGGGCAGGGAACAAATATAAAAGTTGCTGATGATATTTTAACACGTTTGGTATTAAATTTAACTGCAACTTTTATAATATTTCTGGTAGAAACAAGTAATATAAAATGAATATAATAACAACTAAACTCATGGATAACAAATGAAAAAGATATATAAATTTTTTATAATTATAATGATAATTAATACTGCACAAGGAGAAAATATACCATATCAACAGTGTTTCATAGATGCAGCTAAACAATACAATGTACCTTATGAAATATTAACGGCAATCGCATACGTAGAAAGTAGATTTAAAAGCGTAATGGGCAGAACCAACACAAATGGAACATATGATATTGGAGTAATGCAGATTAATTCACACTGGCTGCCTTCTCTTGCACTTCTGGGAATAAATGAAAAAATGTTACTTGAAAACCCCTGCCAAAATATATATATGGGCGCATGGGTATTAGCACACAATTTTAAAACATATGGCTATAACTGGACTGCAATACAGCGATATAATGGCCCCAGTTCAGATTTACCTTATGCAAAAAAGGTTTATGCTAGATTACAACAAATATATCCTCAACTTTTTCAAGAGTCAAATAGTCAAGTAAAAGTTATACCCATGAATATGAAATACATAAAACTAAGAAAAGATCATGTTATTTCAAAGCTGAAAACCACTCATAAAAAGCAGCTTAGAGAACCCACAATGGCAGTCATAGATTAAACATATTACCGTATTTACTTATTTACAGTTTTACATATAAGTGTACTATTTTTAATATTTATAATGTCTTAAATATTATTTATATTATATGGATTTTTTGACAAAGTAAATTAAAAATTTTATTCGTCATTGCCATATTGTAATCATAATAAAAATTCATTAAATAAGCGGATTAACATTCTAAATGTGACAAAATACTTAGCTATGTATATCTGCATATTGCACATTACCATATAACCAGTTTTACAGCAATAAATATAAATGCATTTACTTATTTACAGTTTCATATATATACGTATTAAGTATTTCAGCCATAGTTTTATTTTGTTGTGCTGCATAAATTTTAAATTTTTGATGCCATTCTTCTGGAATGTCAAATGTCATTTTTTTATATTTACCAGCCTTAACAGCTTTTTTTAAATCTTCAGTAGCAGTAGACGATGTAGGCTTTACCCCCCATCCATTAGCTTGTTTGTTCATTATTAATCACCCTATTTAATATTTCGTTTTTTATTTTTATAATGTCACTTGAAGCATTACCTTTATCTTCAAATACTGTAACACCGAGACCAAGGGTCTTAGCATAAGCTATTCTATCGTTAATTCCATTATCTAAAACTGGAATCTCTATATTACTTAGTGCATTTCTTACTTCATTGATTGCATTAGTATTGGGCTTTTGCCTATTAACAATAAATGCAGCTCTTAAATCAGGCTTTACTTTCATACGTTCTTTAACCAAATCAACAAAGCTTAAAGAAGCCCAAACATCATTTGGACTTGGAGTAACAGGCATTAAAATAACATCAGATACCTTAATTATTGCTACAGATAACTCTTCAAGGCGTGGAGCTCCGTCAATTAACACGACATCATACTGGTTAAATTCAGAAAGCCTATGTGGCAAATCTTTTATATGGTAATGATGAACAGGAAAAAATTCTCCATGTTTCTTATTTAATGCCGCCCAGTCTGTAGTTGTACCTTGAGGGTCACAATCAATTACAGCCACAGAAGCATCATCTCTTTGTATAGCACGTGCTAAATTAATGGTAATAGTTGACTTCCCAACTCCACCTTTCTGGTTTACTATAGAGATTACACGCATACTATTCCTTAAATATGTATAAACTTATACCTGTATTATATCTTATATTTATATACAATAATATATTTTTCTGTTTTTACGGTTATCTGTATTATTCATGATGTTTATATAATACCAAACTTTAAATGAGCGCATTTAAAGTGAATATTTTTTCTTCCCTTCATTTCTTCTAAAATAACATAAACTACTTCACCCCCTCAAAAAAAATCTAGATCTAATTGATTTGGGTTTACAATTTTATTAATTTTTTCCACCAACTTTGGCTTTTTAATTTTTGTATAAGACTTTGATGCTATATAATTATTTTCTATATCAGCATAAACATATCCACGTTGCCGTTTATCATATTCTACTTTAGTTAATTCGTACCAAGCATTTTCTTCACTATTGTAGAGCTGCTTAATTATTCGTCCTCTATGGCTAACTATACTTCCAAATGATCGTATTAGACACCAAGTATCAAATAAATCTTGCTCAACACTTAAAGAGTAATAACGTTGCTTCTGTTTATGTTGCATATAGATCATACTGTTATTTATCACTAAATCTTTTATTTTTATATTCATTAAAAGCTGTATCCACTATTTCATTTAACATTTTAGAAGTAAGCTCTGTTACATTGATTGAAGAAGTTTCTTCTACATCATAGTAACGTTCAGTAGCCATTAGCACAAGCTTCCTATAGTTACTTTTCTTTATTAAAAATTTTCTTGTAAAATAGCCATTATCAACTTGTTCTTGAGATTTGATTGCAGCATTGATGCCTTTATTGTCATTAGATGAATTTTCATCTTGTTCTTTTAGATTCGTCATATGATAGTTGCCTTAAAATTGATAATTTTAGATTATTGAAGAAATATGTTTATTTAATGCAAAACAATCTTTAAATATTTTAACCGGATAATTCTTATTGTTATCTAAAAAATATATAAAGCTTTTAAAAAGATCATATCCAGCATAATAAGCATTATTATAATGTATAACATCATATGATATATTGTTTTTGTTCTTAAGTGTTATACTAAAGCATAATTCATAATTATTCATACTAATACTCCTTATATTTATTAACTTTAACTAATATAAATTATAACACATTATTAAAAATATAATTAAATTATTTCAAGTAATATAATTTAAGATTTTTATTTTTAAAATATATAATACTATTTAAAAGCATAAAAACCGCTAGTAGATACTAATATAAGGCTAAAAAATATAATACTATTCCTTATAATATTATAGATTTTTATAAGATAGGTGTTTTTTATGTTATAATCTATAAAGTCATTAATAGTTTAAGATAAAAATACTCTGATTTATATTAATTAATATTAATTAACTACAAGTTAGTTAATATTAATTAAACTTATACAGGAAAATAATTAATAATGCCAAAAATCAAAAATAATACTAAAAAATTGAAAAATGATATAATTTTACAAGATAATGACCAAGATATGGATATTCTACAGTTTATAACAAAATATACGGATTTATATATTAATAATAAGCAGTCAGAAAATTTATCAAAGTATACTTTAAGAAATATAGTTTTAGTATTAGAACGCTTCTATCAATTTATTGCTGATGAATTTACACTAGATAATAATTTAACTCTTCATAAGTTTAATCGCTATTTTTTGAATAATTATCTTCTATTTTCAGCCAACCAAGGGCTAAGCCCCAATTCCCAAAAATTACATCTAACCATTATTAAAAATTTTCTTACCTTTATTTGTGATGATGATATTAAAAGATATGGTTTCCTAAGAAGCAACATATCAGGTACTAAAATTAAGACTGAACATAAAGAAAAAGCAGGATTTTCTCAAACTGATCAAAAATTAATTATAAAACTATTACAAAGATTAGATAAAAAGCAATCCTATATGGCACAAAGAAAGTCACTGATCATTAAAATATTATTATTTACTGGCATACGAGCTTCTGAACTAATCGAAATTAAATGGAGCAATATAAATGAAATTGATGATAATAAGCATGGATTATTGTATTCTATATTAATAAAAGGTAAAGGCAATAAAGAGCGTTTTGCCTATATAAAGTATGATATAGTATCCAAAAATCTAGCTTTCGTTAAAAAGCATTCTGGTAATTATGAACGTGTTTTTGTAACAACACAGGGAAATATAATGAAACCTAATAATTTATACACCGAAATTAAAGCAGAATTATTTAAAAATGGTATTACTAAAGCTGGAATACATATATTTAGACACACTTTTGCTCGTAATTTAGTAGGACAAGATGTAAATTTAGCAACAATTAAAGATCTACTAGGACATAGCAATATAACGGTTACTGCACAATTCTATGCAAAATCTGATGAAAACGCCAAAAAAAATGCTCTCTTTAAAAATAAATTATAAATTTTATTTACCCTTTTTCACCGATTCATTATACTTAAATTCTAAGATTTGATATTTTGTATTTAATTCATATTTATCATCAGTAGTTTGCTTTAATTCATGTTGTAGTGATTTAATCTGAGATTTAAGATCTTCAATTATATTTTGTTGATTATTACTATTTTCTTTTGCTATAATTATATGATTTTTATGCTCTTCAACTTTTTGCTGAAATTTTTCAATAGTTGCGGTTTGTTCATCAATAATACTTTTTAACTCTTCAGGGGTAGCAAGCAGATTGGTGCGAAAATCCGCGCTAAGGTAAAATTTATTAATTAATTCAAATATTTATGCGTGATGTTTTTACGGTTCATAAAACTCATTCATTACTATTAAAAGTTATGATAGCTTAAGTTAACCAGTATTAT
>JBKDHQ010000142.1:0-49309 GCA_046336365.1 Neisseriaceae bacterium | reverse complement strand
CTAATATATCGCTTCCAATATGCTTAAGTTACTTTGTCACCTCCATAACCCTATTGGTTGCTTCTATGTTGGTGGCTAACCTTTACATAGATGAGATTTGCACTCACTGGCTAATTTACGCTTAGCTTGGCGCACCATTTTATACCCTCTATTACATTTAAAAATTTATATACTTACCAATAAATTATAACATCTTAACATATTTAGTATTCCTACATTATTATAGATTAATATATATTCTAAGATTTAGTAATATACATAGCATACACCGTTTATAATGCTTGGTCTGGGTTAGAACAAAGGTTAAATATAGGAAATGATTCAAACGTCGATTTAATATCTGCATTATACCAAGCAAAATAAAATCTTTCATACTATTATATTTTAATTAGATATGATAAAATACTCTCTGAGGTTGATTGCAGGCAATCGCTGGTAGTATATTCTACGAGAGGAAAGTCCGGACACCATAGGATTAATAATGCTGGGTAATCCCCAGGTACATTCTGAGAGATTGGAATGTAACGGAAAGTGGCACAGAAAATATACCGCCAATTATTTTGGTAAGGGTGAAAAGGTGTGGCAAGAGCACACCGCTTAATTAGTGATAATTAAGGCAGGCAAAACCCCATTAGGTGCAATATCAAATAGGTGTTTGTAGCACATTTGTGCTTGTGTTAATCCTACATAGCAGAATAATATTCTTCACAAACACGGGTAGATAGCTTGAGCTAAAAAGTAATTTTTAGCCTAGATGAATGATTGTCTTATCCTTATGGATATATACAGAATCCGGCTTATTACAACCAACCTCTCTTATTATCTATAACAATCTAATTTAGTATTATTTACAAAATATTACTTAACCAGTAACCTTTAATGTATAAACAATTATGGCAAAAAAGAATCATCTTATAGAAAAAGCTGTAGAATCTAAACAAGTATACGATGGAAGTTTTCTGCAAGTTATGTGTGATAAAGTTATATTACCTAATGATAAACCTACAACTCGCGAATACATAAATCATCCTGGTGCTGCATGTATTATAGCAATTGACTCTAATAACGAGGTAGTTTTAGAATATCAATATCGTTATCCTATAGATAAAGTTATGCTTGAATTTCCAGCAGGTAAGCTTGAACAAGGCGAATCTCCATTAAATTGTGCCAAACGTGAATTTCAAGAAGAAACGGGGTATACAGCTCAAAACTGGTTAGAGCTTGGTATTTGTCTACCTTGTATTGCTTATTCTACCGAAAAAATTATTTACTATCTGGCTACTGGCTTAACCAAGGGGCCACATAATTTAGATGATGGAGAATTGTTAGAAACTCTTACTATGCCCATTGATAATTTATTACAGATGGCATATAATGGAGAGATTCAAGATAGCAAAACATTATCTGGCATTATGTTATACATAGGTTATATGCACAGAAAATTTAACAAATAAAACAAATAGTTGTAGTTAACAAAGATAAATTGTCTTGCAATTTAATCTAAAGTATGGGATAATCTATTCCTCATCAGGGCTCTTAGCTCAGTTGGTTAGAGCAGAGGACTCATAATCCTTTGGTCGCTGGTTCGAGTCCAGCAGGGCCCACCATTTTATCCCACCTGAAAGAATAAGCATGATAGATAATAACAAGCAGTTTGAAAACGTAGCAAGCCAAGATAAACTTATATGGCTTGATCTAGAAATGACTGGTTTAGATCCATTACAAAATGTTATTATCGAAGCTGCTGTTGTGATTACTGATAGTGATTTAAACATAGTTGATCAATCGTCAAGCTACGCAATTTTTCAACCTGAAGAAGAACTAAAAAAAATGGATAACTGGAATTTAACAACTCACACTAAATCTGGTCTCCTTGAAAAAGTAAAATCATCAAAATACTATGTTGAAGATGTTGAAAATGAAATTTTAACTTTAATAAAACAACATGTAGGACAGCATAAATCACCGCTTTGTGGTAATACAGTACATCAGGATAGAAAATTTTTGGCAAGATACATGCCAAGGCTTGAAAATTACCTGCATTACCGCAATTTAGATGTAAGCACCATAAAAGAACTAGCTAAACGTTGGCATCCAGATATCTATAATGGTTTTAAGAAGCACAATAAACATGAAGCTCTTGCTGATATCCTTGAATCAATCAATGAACTTAAATACTATCGTGAAAAAATATTTATAAGCTAATGTTAATTAGTGTGCCGTAGCTACTAACTGTGGAGAACATTCAACCGAACAAGAATCATTACTATTAATAAAATACATAGACGCTCTCTTAAAGTATTCATAAAGAGTTACATCTGTTTTCTGCATCTTTAATAAATGCTCAGTACTATCCAAGAACCTAACTATAAATTGACCATCTATATATAAGTCTGCCGAAATTTGTGTGCTGGTTTGTTCAAAGTTCCTAAACTCTATCGTTCTTTCCATTTGAAATTCACCCTTCTATATAGTTATTTGTTACTTTTAGTAATAATATAAACAATTTAAAATAATCTTACTAATCAGATGGTTATTATAAACTACTGTTAAAAAACTTTCACTCTCTATTTTTAGGTCAACTAACTAACGGCGAAAATCCAATCTTGAATATTAACTGCTAATCTCAAATAACTTCGATACGCATAGAATAAATCGAGCCTGTTTTACTGTAAATTTATGATAAAATCACGGTTGATTTCTTTTTAGAAAGATGCTTTTATCATGAATTTAGATAATATAACCATCGCAAAACTCAAATCCAATTTAGATGACAAAAAGATACTTGTCGTAGGTGATGTTATGCTTGATCAATATTGGTTTGGCGAAGTAGAACGAATTTCACCTGAAGCACCAGTTCCTGTTGCATCAATTAAAAAGGTGGAGCTTCGTCCAGGTGGTGCTGCTAATGTTGCAAGGAATATAGCAAGTTTAGGTGGCAATGTCACTCTATTATCTGTAGTTGGAGATGATGAACATGCAACAAATTTAGAAAAAATTCTTGAAAGTGAAAAAATTAATTTTTTGTTACATCGTGATAATACAACAGATACAATTGTTAAATTAAGGGTTATAGCTAGAAACCAACAACTAATCCGACTTGATTTTGAGAGAAAACCATCTCATGAAATATTGCTTGATATATTTGATAAGTTTAAAAGCATGGTTGATGAATATGAAGTTGTTATTCTTTCTGACTATGGCAAAGGCGGACTTTCTCATACTGAAAAAATGATAGAATATGCTAAATCACATAATAAATTAGTTTTAGTTGATCCTAAAGGGAACGACTATACTAAATATCATAATGCTACAATAATTACTCCAAATAAAAATGAGTTGCGTAGTGCAACACGTGAGTGGGAAAATGAGGAACAACTTATCCAGCAAGCCATGCAATTAAAAAACCAGCTAAACTTGGAGTATTTATTAGTAACTCGTAGTGATGAAGGGATGACACTGTTTACACCAGATTCTCATATCACTTATCCAACAGTTGCTCAAGAAGTTTTTGATGTTTCAGGTGCCGGAGATACTGTTATTGCAACTTTGGGATTAATGCTTGCCAATGGTATAGATATACAGCAAACCACACAGATTGCTAATATAGCAGCTGGGATTGTAGTTGGCAAATTAGGTACTGCAAGCGTTACAAAAGAAGAATTACTTTCTACAATAGGAATATTATAGAAAAATTTGCACTTCTAAATATCTAACAATTGTAAACGAGAAACAACGACACCTTTAATTAAATGCTGATCAATAATTTCCTTCACATCATCCTCATCAACATAGCTATACCATACAGCATCAGGATAAACAACACAAACTGGGCCGTTTTCACAACGTCCTAAACATCCAGATTTACTTGCTCTAATTTTACCTGCACCCCATAAATCTAAGCTACGTAAATATTCTTTAGCAAATTCAAAACTCTCCTGTCCTCCCAAATATCCACAACCTGTCTCATTAGATTTCTGATTACAACAAAAAAAGATATGTCGTTGATAATACATTACTTACTTTCCTCATTAATTTGATATATATTATAAACAGCAGCTCTATCTAGCCAATCATTAAAATTTAATTTAAATAACCAATCATAACAATTACGATATATCATTTTACCATTAAGTTGTGGATTAGCCTTTACTTGTTGACATGTTAGCGCTAATAAACAAACTTTATTTTTGTCACAATTAGCTTGATTAATATTATTAATATAAACCAATTCAACATTTTTACGCTTATAAAAATTTAACAAATTTCCACCTTGTGTTATCGCATAAAATTGCATGGGTTGATTAAATTTGTCATAGATTGCTTTACATAATAAAACATTAGTTCCAGATGGAATAACTGCACATAAAATTACAAATATGCAATTAATATACCATAATATTTTCCAAAATATTTTGAAGCCATTTTTTATTACTATCTGTTTATCTATAAGAAGATCCAGGCTATATGCAATCATTAGCGGCATAAAGCATAAAACTGGTATTAAGAATCTAATTTCCTTATGCCCTATTAGACTATGTGCTACCACATATGCAATCACCAACCATATAGCAGGATTTTTTAATTTATACTTTATTGAAATAAAAGTTGAAATAATATAAAATGGCCCATACGGAATAAATGCTGCTACTAAAAGATAAAAATACCATGGCTCAATACCAAAACTTGCAGCCATTCCTTTAAATAAATTCATATTGAGATAATTAAAAGCTGCAAACACCCAAGTTCCATAAAACCACTTATCAATTAATATTCCAATAGATACAGTAATTAGTACTCCACCAGTAATACTAATTAATTTAGTTAGATTGACAACCTTTTTATCTTCTCCACCAATAACTTTAAAATTATTAATAGAAATAAGCCAAGCATAGACTACTATAATTAAGATCAAATTCTGAAATCTAGTATCAAATGAAAGCCCAAATAGCAAACCAATGAAGAAATAGCTAATTAATGAACGATTAAACCTTGGGATAAATAGTAAAGAAAAGCCTAATAAAAAAAATTTTTCTGATATATTTTCTGAAGAATAACGAACACTATTATATACAATTAGCCAAGTAAATAATGACAAAAGAACGAACCATTTTTTACTAGTTTCATTTTTAATACTAGTCAAAAATGCTTTTATAAATGTAAATGCAGCAACTAAAGAAATAAATGCAGCGAGTAACCTTAGAAAAAATGCAATGGTAAATGGATTAGTTACAGAAAAGTATGCTAAAACTTTATAGACAAAAACTGCAAGCCACACTTGAAGAGCTGGACGAATATGGAAATGATATTCCCAAGTTAAAAATTTAACATCGCCTAAACCAAGCTTATATGCAGCAAACTCTAATATTTGATAATATTCATCAGGTGAATTATGACCGATAGAATAATAAGCTGCTACTAAATATAAGACTATAGCAATTAAAATGTATTTTGGTTTTAACATATTTCTCCATTCAATATAATATCCTACATTTTATAGTATTAGTTACTTTTTTCAACTCACTTATTAATTCAAAATCAAATATTTTGTCGATATCTGTAATTATATATCCAACACTTTCATTAGTTCTTAATGATTGCCACAACACATTTATATGACGCTGTCCAAATATTTGATTTATCTGAGCTAATACACCTGGCACATTTGCGTGTAAATGAATCAGCCTGTGGGCATTTTTTAAAACAGGCAATTGTACATTAGGGAAATTAACACTTTGTACTGTATCACCAGTATTAATATAATTAATGATTCGTTGTGCAACAAATATACCAATATTATATTGGGCTTCCTGTGTACTACCCCCAATATGAGGAGTTAAAATCACGTTATCAAAGCCACATAATTCATTAATAAATTCTTCATCATTATTCTTTGGTTCTGCTGTAAATACATCAATTCCTACGCCCAAAAACTTACCTTGTTTTATATATTTTAACAAAGCATTGAAATCAACAATATGTCCACGACTTAAATTAATAAAAACTGAGTTATTCTTCATTAGAGATAGCTCATATTCCCCAATCAGATTACTATTTCCTTCACGACCATCAACATGTATAGTTACTATATCAGAAATTTTCAACAATTTCTCTAAACTATTACATTTTATAGCATTTCCTAATGATAACCTCTCAACCAAATCATAATAATATACTTGCATACCTAAATTTTCAGCTAATACAGATAGCTGAGAACCAATATTACCATAACCTACAATACCAAGTTTCTTACCTCTAATTTCAAAGCTATTATCCGCTGACTTATCCCATATACCACCATGAAGTTTATTATTTTTTATAATTATTTTACGTAATAGCATAATAATTTCACCAATTACTAGCTCTACAACACTTCTAGTATTACTATATGGTGCATTAAATACACAAACTCCATTTTTTGTAGCAGCACCAATATCTATCTGATTAGTGCCAATACAAAATGCTCCTATTGTCATTAGTTTATCAGCAGAGTCCAATATTTTTTTAGTCACATCAGTTTTAGATCTAATTCCTAAAACTGATACTCCTTTAATCCTTTCACATAGCTCATCTTCGCTCATAGAACCTTTTAATACTTCTACTGAATACCCCTCTTCGTTTAACATTTTAACCGCAATTGGATGTATATTTTCTAATAAAAGCATTTTTATTCTATTTTTAGGATATGACACTGACATTGGCAAATTGTTTTGAAATAAGAACTCATCAAAATTAGGAATTACACTTTCTGCAACATCAATAACTGTTTGACGTTTTATATTTTCTACAAAAGCATAAAACTTATGTGCCACACCAGCTTTTCTGACTTCGTAATCAGTATAGCCATCACCAATTATACTTATTTCGCCTTGGAGTTTGAGATCTCGAATACATGTAACTTTACCCTGATGCTGGCTTAATTCATTAGAAGTATTTACTCCAATGATATTGTTTGATGCGTCCAATTCAAAAGTATTTGCATAAACATGGTTTTCTAATATACCTAGTTCTTTTACCACAGGTACAATATATTCTTTAAACCCACTGGATACTACATAAATGTTTTCAGCAAAGTTTTCCAAAAACTCTCTATTTCGTATAATTGATGGAGTAATTTTACTTTTTAATATATCAATTAAAATATCAATATGTTCTTTTTTTGCTTGTAATAATTTAATTCTATCATTTAAGCTTTTATAAATTGAGATCTTACCTTCCATTGCTAAATCAGTGATATGTTTAATTTGTTCAATTAACTGATCTTTATTTGGATAAGTAGCCAAAGAGATTGAAGCCAACTCATCAAAAGCTTCAACCTGAATCAAAGTACTATCAAAATCAAGTATAATATATTTATTTACTGACATATAAATTCACTTAATAAAATATCTAGTCATCACTTTTTTATGCTTTAGAATTTAATATATTTGCATAAATAAAATTGTATGGAATAAAATTTATACCTATATATCAACTTATTTAATTTAATAAAAAAGTCAAGATTCAGGTATCATCTCTATTCTTATATAACAATCTAAAATAAATACCACCCAAAATTGTGGTTATTCCACCAACTAATACAATATACATCACATGGGTAGTAGCTATATACCCAGCCATAATAGCAGGTATTGCTTGAGCTAGAGCTGTTGCACTTGAATTAATACCCATAACTTCTCCACGCGTGTTATTGGTTGAAACTCTAGATAATAATGACATATTAAATGCACGAGACAAAGCAACAAATAGTGCTAAAAATGGGCTTAAATAATAAATCCATATTACATGAGTACTAGATACAAAATAGAAGGATAAGATAGAAACTCCAGCCAAAATAAAAGAAAAATCTAATACTCTATAATCAAATACTTTTCCAGATAATCTTCTTACTACTAATCCTTGAGCTAGAATTATCATAATTCCAACATATGCATAAAAATCACCAATACGACCTTGTGTATAACCGAATTGATATGCAAGAATCACACCCCAAAAAGTTGTATAGAAGCTAAAACCAGCGTTAAAAAAGAAATTGGAAATAATAGGAACTGACAAATGCTTATGTACAAATATTTTAATAATATTTTGTAGTGGTCTTGTTATATCAATTGAATTATTATTCTTTTCTTTTAAAGTTTCTGGTAGGAATACTATAACCGAGATTAAATTAATAAAACTTAAAATTGCTGCAAACCAAAATGGAGTAGTTACGTCAAACCAACTGACAAATGATGAATCTGACAATCTACCACCAATAAATGGTCCTAATATAAACCCAATACCAATTGATACGCCAACTAGCCCAAAATTTTTTGCTCTATTTTTAGCATTACTAATGTCACCAATTACTGCTTGAGCAGCAGAAATATTACCACCGGATATACCATCAAGAATTCGTGCTATAAATAATAACGGAATATTTTTTTGATGTATAGCAATTGCAAATAGAATATATGATAAGATAGTTCCAAAAATTGAAATAATGAGTACTAATCTACGCCCGTATTTATCAGCAATTTGCCCCAAAATAGGTGTAACTAAAAACTGTGCTAATGGATAAGATGCCATTAACCATCCAGCCAACACAAAACCCTGTGTAGCATTCCATGTGTCAGGGGTTATTTTAAATATAGATCCAGGTACCACTAATAGGGGAAATACTGGTATTATAATACCAACACCAAATAAATCAAGAAATATAGTAAAAAAAATTGTCCATAATATCTGTTTTGTAGATTTTATTTTAGCCATGTTTTATTCGTCTTATATAATTTTAATTTTTAAATTAAGAAAAGTCAAATGCGATTAATATAGAAAAAATAACTATTACAATTATTGAATAGAAGAACATACTTCTTGCCCATTTTCTGGTATGTTTAGCATGAAATCCTAAATAAGCAAGTAATACCCAAAAAGCACTTAATAATGTCATTATTATAAGATATACATTTCCTGTATAACCAAATAAAGTAAGCATGATAGAGGCAAAGAAGAAACTTATCACATAAAGTATTATATTAACTTTAGTCCAATATATCCCCTTTTTAACTGGTAATGTACTAATTGATGCTTTTGCATAATCTTCTAAACATCCAATATAAAGTGCATAAGAATGTGGCATCTGCCACACTGCCATTATTAAAAAAAGGATCAAGGCACATTTATCAAAGCTATTAGTAACAGCACAATAGCCAACTAGAATTGGAACAGCCCCAGCTACACTACCTACAATAGTACTATGAATTGAGCTACGCTTCAACCACATAGTATATAAAACCACATAAACAAAAAAACCAATCAATGCAATACATAAAGTTAGTATATTAGTTTGCCAAAGTAAAATTAAGACACCAACAAATAATAAAACTCCAGCATAAATTAAGGCACCACGCTCTGAGACTAAACCTTTAACCAATACCCGGTTTTGAGTACGTTTCATAATAGCATCAATATCTCTATCGACATAGCAGTTTAATACACAACCACTAGCCATGATACATGCAATTCCAAATAGAGTTGCAAAAAATAACCCAAATTTAAAATCACCTCTTGAAGCTAGCAAGAATCCACCAATTGTAGAAATAAGGTTTCCGTATACTAAGCCAGGTTTAGCAAGAGAATAGTAATGTTTTATCACAGTATATTTAATTCCATAAACATCTACTATACTATTTCAAATTCAAGTTCTATGGAGGCGAAGTAGCTTGTTGCCTCCATAGAACTTAAATCTGTTCGAGTATAAATCAAAGTTATCTTCAATCATTAAAATCAGCTATACAGAACTCAAAGTTAATTAAGATATCTGGTGTAACCGTTATAAAAAATTAAAACAGCAACTCAGCTGTCTATGTAAAGCAAAATCCTACAAAAGTAGGCTTTATGTATGAAAAATACAAAATAAAATTAATGATCCATCATATTATAGTCTAGGTTATTCATGATCCATATTGATCCAAAAACCAGAATCACTAGTACAACGAGAGTAAAGATAAATGCCAATAAATTCCATTTTGGCCCTGATTCACTATTTAGATGTAGGAAAAAAACAACCTGTACTAATAGTTGCAAGATTGCAAAAGTCAGAATTATAATATGTGTGATCTCAACACCTAGAGTATGATTAACAACTAAATAATATGGAATTAGGGTAAGTATAATAGATAAAACAAAACCAATAATATATGATTTAGTGGAACCATGTCCACTACCAGTTTTATCTGCATGTAAATTACTCATTTTATATTGCCCCCATCAAATATACTATAGTAAATACAAAAATCCATACAATATCCAAGAAATGCCAAAACAAACTTAGACAAGCGAGTTTATTATATGTTTTTGGAGTTACCCCATGTTTAACTACTTGTACCATCAAAGCAATCATCCAAATTAAGCCAGATGTAACATGAAGACCATGTGTACCTACTAATGTGAAAAACGAAGAAAGAAATGCACTTCTACTCCAACTATTACCTTCATGATATAAAGATGCAAATTCATGTAACTCCATAGCTATGAATGATGCACCCAGAACAAAAGTAACGAATAACCAAAACATTACCCGGGCAGTATTATTTTTATTGGCAGCCAACATTGCTAAACCATAAGTAAAACTACTGGTTAGTAATATCAATGTTTCTTTTAATACAAAAGGCATACTAAATAATTCTTTTGCACTTGGTCCGCCATATACATTTTTATGTAATACTAAATATGTTGCAAATATCATTGCAAATAATATACAATCAGTCATAATATAAAACCAGAATCCAAGCAGATTCTTTGAACCATCATCATGGTGTTCTTCATGATGATGAGCACTTTTATTCATTGCTAATGCATCAGTTGTCATTGTTTTTTCCTGTTTAAATATTCTAACTCTGTTTTTTCTACGTTTTCTGCTTTTAAATAATAAGCCGTATTATAATCAAAAGCTCTATAGATAAGGGTTACTAAAGTCCCAACTCCTCCAGCAATTACCAACCACCAAATATGCCAAATTGTTGCAAAACCAGCGATAAAAATAAGGCCAGCTAAAATAAACCCTACACCGGTATTTTTTGGCATATGGATATCTTGATAATTTAATTTTCCATTGGTAGCATTGCTACCAGAGCGTTGTTTTTCTTCCCAAAACGGATCCAAATCATTCACATGAGGAGTAAAAGCAAAATTATATAGTGGCGGCGGAGATGAAGTTGACCACTCTAGAGTACGACCATCCCATGGATCCCCAGTTATATCCAATTGATTCTTACGATTTAATGTACTAGTGATAACATCAAACAGTAGAAATAATATACCAAGACCAATAATAACAGCCCCAACAGCCTCAACAACCAAGAATGGTTGCCATCCAGTTGCCGCATCATAATGGTTAATTCTCCGTGTCATACCCATAAAGCCTAATAAATAAGCAGGCATAAAAGCAATATAAAAACCGATTAACCAACACCAAAAAGATAATTTACCTAATTTAGGATTCAATTTAAATCCAAAAATTTTTGGAAACCAGTAAGTTAACCCGGCCAAATATCCAAATACAACACCACCAATAATAGTATTATGAAAATGTGCTATTAGAAATACACTATTATGTAATTCAAAATCAGCACCCGGCACTGAAAGTAAGACACCAGTCATCCCACCAATTACAAACGTGAAAAGAAATCCCATAGTCCACAGCATAGGCACGGAATAAGTAATCCTACCTCGGTACATAGTGAATAACCAATTAAATATTTTAACACCAGTTGGAATTGAAATAATCATTGTCGTAATACCAAAAAATGCATTAACATTAGCACCGGCGCCCATAGTAAAGAAATGATGTAGCCATACCATAAATGAAAGGATAGTAATAACGGCTAATGCCCAAACCATTGTTTTATAACCAAAAAGTCGTTTTTTGGCAAAAGTTGACACTACTTCTGAATAAATCCCAAATGCAGGAAGAACTAAAATATAAACCTCTGGATGACCCCAAGCCCAAATCATATTTACATACATCATCTGATTGCCACCAAAGTCTGAGGTAAAGAAGTGCATATCCATGTAACGATCAAGGGCAAGCATTCCCAATGTTACTGTTAATACCGGGAATGCAATAGCCACTAATATCATACTACATAATGCAGACCATGTAAATACTGGCATTTTCATTAATGTCATGCCTGGACAACGCATTTTCAATATTGTTACAATAAAATTTATCCCGGCAAGTAGCGTTCCAAGCCCGGATATTTGGAGACTCCAAATATAATAGTCTACACCCACTCCAGGGCTATACATTAATTCTGATAATGGAGGGTAAGCAAGCCATCCAGTTTTTGCAAACTCACCCAACACTAATGAAATATTCACTAATATTGCACCAGCTGCAGTCAGCCAAAAACTAAATGAATTTAAAAATGGGAATGCCACATCTCTTGCACCAATTTGCAATGGTACTATCCAATTTAATAAAGCAAACATAAAAGGCATTGCCATGAAAAAAATCATGATAACACCATGTGCTGTATATATCTGATCATAGTGAAAAGGAGGTAGATATCCATGATTTGAACCAGCAGCTAATGCTTGCTGTGAGCGCATCAAGAGAGCATCAGCAAAGCCACGGAGCAGCATTACAACAGCCAAAATGAAGTACATTACTCCAATTTTCTTAGCATCAACCGTAGTCAGCCATTCTGTCCAAAGCCATTTCCAACGTTTAAAATAAAATAATGCCCCAATTATTAATACAACACATAGCCCCATAAAAGCACCAGCACCAAGAATAATTGGCTCATGTGGGATTGCAGCAAGAGTTAGTTTTCCAAACATTTTTATTTCCTAATATTTTAAACAAAAGTTATTACATAGACGCCATTGATTCAGTTGACTTATTTTCTAAATGACCAGAGTCTTTAGCCAAATCAACGCCTGGCATCATATATTTCATAATAATATCATCAAATAGACGATCCCTCACCATACCGTAATATTTAACTGGATTATCTTCACTTGGTTTGGCAAGTTGTATATATTCAGAGCCAGTTAAAACTTCGTGAGAGTTTTGAACTGTATTAACCCATTTGTCAAATTCAGATTGATTAGAAACTCTAGCAATAAATTTCATACCAGAAAATCCAGCACCACTTATATTAGCAGCACTTCCTCTATAATCTCCAACTTCTGTAGCCATAATATGAAGTTTTGTTTGCATTCCGGCCATTGCATAAACTTGACCACTTAATTGGGGAATCCATAATGAATTCATCGGTGCATCTGCAGTAATTTTAAACGTGACAGGCACATTAACAGGAAATTGAACCAAGTTAACAGTTGCAATTTTTTGTTCTGGATAAATAAATAACCACTTCCAGTCTAATGCAACAACTTCGATTGTAATTGGTTTTATGTTCGAATCTAAAGGTCGATATGGATCTAACTTGTGAGTACTAATCCAAGTAATTGTCCCAAGTATTGCAATAATAATACATGGTATGCCCCAACAAATAACCTCAATTATTGTACTATGAGTAAAAGTTGGATCATATTTAGCTGATACATTTGAGGCACGATATTTACGAGCAAAGACAATTGTCATTATAAATGTAGGAATAACAACAATTAACATTAAACCAAGTGCTGTAAAAATTAGATTTCTTTCCTCTAATGCAGTAACGCCTTTAGGATCTAAAATAGCCATATCACAACCACTTAATATAACAGCGATACAACCAAATAACACTACTGCAATTAAGGATTTAACTTTTTTCACCATTTTCCAAAAACCCTTCCAACTCAATATATTATAATTCACCGGCATTATTATAACAGATAGATCATCGCGCATGCATCTAATTATTTCTCATAATTATACGCATAATAGTATTAATTAATAACTCTATTATTCTACTTTGGCGCCATAGTAAGCTTACCAGTTTCATAAATGAGGTTTCCACTTAAAATACCATGATTATCCTTAATATACCCTTTCTTCTTCCATGAACTTATTTGATTATCTAAGAGTATATTTACAACTTTTTTTAATGCATCAGAGCTTTGCTGGTCGATCTCTGCATTACCTGCACTTAAAAAATACTGCATCTGAACCATAAATAAATATGATAATACATTTTTTGGAACACTAAAATAAATTTGTGCTTGTATTTTATTCAAAAAGTCTTGCTCATTGTTTATATCATCAAGCACAAATTTTGAAGTGGTAAGATTTCCAGATAATTTTATGAGTCCACTTGGAGTCTTTAAGCGGAAATTATTAATCTTTAATACAGGGTTTTGCATTAGAATAGGAGCAAAATATTTTTTTAAAATTGCAATTAAATTTGCTTTTGCTTGTACATTGTCAGCTGTATTTGCTACAGAAAACTTAGTCAAACCATCAATTAATTTGCTAAATTCAGGTGCTAACACATGATCTACAGATACATCCACATTAAATGGACCATAATTACTACTTTCAGTAACTAATGACTCAAATTGCACATTAGTCATAGCACTAAAGTATCCATTAGAATCCTGACTAGTAGAAACATAGGAAACATTAGATAAAACAAAGTGAGCTGGATTTATCACATCTAACTCGTTTAGAAACTGAGTTGCCGTTATCCCAGTAAATGTACTTAATAAATCGCCTAACCTAAAGTTTATACCAGATGTATCAGCAAGATTAATATTAATCTCCTTAACCTTAATATTGGTATCTCCAACCTTTATCTGATTATTACTATAGTGTGAATTTGATTGATGATAAATATCGTTCAATAAAATATCGCCCTTTGTAGGAGCATGAAGACTAAAGTGTGGTACAGATAGTGTATTATTAAAATGGTCGAACTCTTTATTATAAGAAACTAATAAAATAAGCCCATTCCATATAATTTTAACTCCAGACAAGGCTTCTTCATAATCAAATTTTGGAGAAACAACACTGATCTGACCTGAACTATTTAAGTAAATCGTATTTTTGATATATAATGGTTGTTTATCACCAAAAAATTTACTTAGAACTTTATCCAATGAATTAGGATATTGAATTTTTGTTTTTGCAACCGCGATAGTTGGAGCAATATTACCATTTAAAATTCCAGCAAAAATACCCTGAGTTATATGCATTGTATATTTAATCGAATATTTATGATTTAAAATAGATGACTCACTAAAGTTTGGTAAGGCTTTAATGATGTTAGTCAGCGCTTGGCTATTTAATGATAGCTCTGCAGAAACATCCGAACTAAAAAACCCGCGTTTATACGAATAATTATCCACCACAATATATGGAGAATTAGTCATTTTTTTAAATTGCATATTTAATTGATCTTCTGCTTTAAAACCAAAAATATATGCACTAACCAACTGTACTAATATTAAACCAAGTACTATAAAAATTCCAATGGCTAATTTTATTTTAATTATTCTTTTTAACATGCCTGATTACTTCCAAAATTTAATAAAATCTCACAAATATATAAAAATTGTTTTATAATTACTGCATAATTATACACTAACTGTAATAATTTAGCAGATAGATAATTTATTAATATTTTATATTTATATATAGGTAAAGCTTATGAATGATTGCATTTTCTGTAAAATAATTAACCGAACAATTCCAGCAAAGATTGTTTATGAGGATGATGAAATGGTCGCATTTCATGATATACAGCCTAAAGCAGATATACACTATTTAATTATTCCTAAATTGCATATTGAGTCGATGTTAAAACTGGAAGATAAACATTCTAATCTATTAGGTAATATATTAGTTAAGATCAACAAAATTGCTTTAGATCATAAGCTTGAAGGATATAAATTAACAATACATACTGGGGAAAAAGGTGGACAAGAGGTATTTCATCTACATATTCATCTATTAGCTAATCGATAAGAAGTAATATTTAAAAGTAGTTACACCATTTTAGGAGAATATAGATGGGCAGTTTTAGCATTTGGCATTGGCTATTAGTATTATTGGTAATTGTATTAATCTTTGGTACAAGTAAATTGAAAACCTTAGGAAAAGATCTGGGAGAGTCAGTCCGGAATTTCAAACAATCTTTAAATGAAGAGAAAAAAGAAAATTTAGATCGAAATAAGAAAGATTAGGATAAACCAAAATACTTTGTACTCAATATAAATAATTTATTGTATAATTTTAAAATATGAAAAAACATGAAGTTCATAAATAACGGGGTAGAACTATATTATAAATATGTAACTCACACTAATGCCAAACATACGTATATATTCCTTCATGGCACAGGAGCTAACCATTTACAAGTAGAACCTCAATTTAATTATTTTGCTAAGAATAATAATGTAGTATCATTAGACTTAAAAGGTCACGGACTAAGTAGCAAACCTGATTTAGAATATACAATTGAAGAGTATGCAAAGGATGTAGTTTTACTAGTAAAACAATTAAAAATTGAAGCACCAATAATTGTAGGTTCAAGCATGGGTGGTAGTATAGCTATAGAAATAGCTTCATCATTTCCAGAAATTCCTATGGCTTTAGTTCTCCTAGACTCCTCCCTATTATACCCCCAACACTTCTTAGCCACATTACATGAAGTGCGAAATGGCCTTAGACAAAGTAATTATATTGATGTTATTAAACAAATATATCACATGGGGTGCCTACCTACTGATAAGTTTCAAGCAATTATGGAAGAAATTTTAATTTCTACCCCACAAAATGTATGGCAATCTACATTAAGCAATATGTTAATATGGGATGAAAAGAAAGCAAAGATAGCCTTAAAGAACTGCACTCTACCCATGCTATATATTGCGGCGACCAATATAATTGCAAATTTAGAACTATTTAGCGAACTTTGTCCACAAACTATAATTGCACATACTGTTGGCTCTGGACATTTAATTTCAGTTGAAGTTCCTGATCAAATAAATAGCATGATAGAACAATTTACTAAAGTTTATATAGAAAAGTAACATAAAGTTGTTTAAATTCTATCAATGTTTATCAAAATTACGATTGATTGATTTAACAATCCCTGGTAACATAATTATTAAAGCTAACAATCCGAGTAATATCCAAACCTTCGGAGCCATTAACACACTAATATTTAATACTTCATGAGATAAAAGTGCATCTCTAGCACTATCTCCAATTATAGTATAAATAATTGCTATTGGAAATATTCCAACAATAGTTGAAAGAATAAATAACCCAAACCGCATTCTAAATATGGATGCCAATATATTAAGTGTCCAAAAAGGAATTATGGGAATTAAACGCAATGCAGTTAGATTAATAAAAATTTGCTTTTGATCTTTACCGAGGTGGCTAATTTTAATTTTTTTTAAGCGTTTAATAAAGAAATCATGAAATAGATAATGTACTACGAAATAATTCCCACAAATCGAAATAGTATAACTAATAACAATTAAAGTGGTTCCCCAAAATATTCCAAATAAAAATCCAGCAATAATATCCAAAATTACTGTACCAGGTATACAACATGTGATTAATACAAAGTAAAGTAGAAAATATCCAATAATAAAATGATACGGGTGTGAAGTACTAAATTGCACAATTTGATGACTATAATCATTGATCCCAGCAACACTTAAATAATAATGTAAGTTAAAATACTTAAATAGCACAATAGCTAAAATAGTAATTATTAATACTATCATAGTTTTAAGTAATATGCTGAAATTATTCATTTGAATACTTTCAAATATAAATTATTTTCCGCGCATAAACATACTATCTAGCTCACTCATGGTTAATTTAAACCAAGTTGGCCTCCCATGATTACAATAATTAGCACGTGGCGTTCTTTCCATATCTCGTAATATCTCATTCATTTCAACAACACTCAATTGTCGATTAGCTCTAATTGCACTATGACAGGCAATTGTTGATAAAATTTCTTCATAATGATCTTCAATTATATTACTATTACCAAACTTACCAATTTCAATAAGAGTATCAAATATCAGTTTTTCAATATTATCCTTATTCAATAATGCAGGAATTCCTGTAATAGTCAATTGATTAGAGCTGGAAATATCTAACTCAAAACCAATCCGGTTTAACCAGATTAAATTATTTTGTGCTATTTCTAATAATTCTTCAGTAACCGTAATGGTAATTGGCAATAGTAAAACTTGTCTAATTATTTTATCATGAGCCCATTCTGATTTTAATTGTTCTAAAAGAATTCTTTCATGAGCAGCATGCATATCAACAACAATTAAACCATCTTTCGTCTGAGATAATATATAAACCCCATTTAATTGAGCAATAGCATAACCCAAAATATTACCATTATCAAACTCATTGTAATTATTACTATTTTCTTTATCTACTTCATGCGCAAAGATTTCTGGAGTGACGTTTATTGATGTTGTTTGAGTGTTATTATCATGTTTCGTTATATTTAGCCATTCTTTAGTAAATTTTGTATTATCAGAAGCTTTATATTCAGATGCTTTATACCCTAAATTTCTATTAGATTTAGGGCTAGCTTGGTTGGGGGTACTATCTTTGTAACAATCGCTACCAAGATCATTATTTTCAGCAATAGTTCCTACAGTATTAGTATTTATACTATTTTCATCAATTTGTATAAAATGATTTTGTGCAAGAGCTTTCCTAATTACGTTTGCTATAAATCCATGTATTTGGCTAACTTCTCTAAATCTTACTTCACTTTTAGTAGGGTGAACATTAACATCAACCTCATATGGAGATATTTGCAAGAATAATACATATTGTGGTTGATGGTCATGATGTAATACGCCACTAAATCCCTGTCTTACAGCATTTTGAACAACTTTATCACGCACAAATCTTCCATTGACATAAAATTGCTGTAATATTTTATTTGAATTCACATAACTTGGGTGATATATATAACCAGATAACGCTAAGTCATTTAACTGCGTTTCAATAATTTCAAAGTAATGTTTACTATAACTTTCACCAAATACATCTAAGATACGATCTAATAAAGATTGTTCTTTAAGAATATATATATCTTTATTATTATGTCTAAGCTCAAAATTTATTTGAGGATTAGATAAAGCTAAACGTTCAAAAACTGATCTACAATGCCCATATTCTGTAGTATCTGATTTTAGAAATTTCTTTCGTGCTGGAATATTATGATATAAACTGTTTACTTCAATAGTTGTACCATAATTAATAGCAACTGGCATTATACTTGATATAATACCATAATTACTACTAATTTTATAACCATGCTCACTTTCATACGTTCTACTAGACAAAGCAAAATCTGATACAGATGCAATAGATGCCAAGCCTTCACCTCGAAACCCAAGAGTTGTTATTTGATATAAATCGTCCTCATTTAGTAATTTGCTAGTGGCATGTCTATCAATAGCTAGAGATAAATCATCTCTGTGTACACCGCATCCATTATCTGTTACTTTAATTAAATTTATACCACCTTTTATTAACTCAACAGTGATTTTATCTGCACCAGAATCAATACTATTTTCGATTAACTCTTTTAATGCTGAAGCTGGTCTTTCTACTACCTCACCGGCAGCAATACGATTAACTAAATTATTATCTAATTTTTTTATTCTAGGTATCATCATAATAAAATCTATATCCTATATATATTATTGATAAAGTAATTAGAGTGCACCCGATTTATCTAACAAAACATTATATATAAAACATAAATATTGTTAGAATAACGCTAGAAAAGTACCCGTATGACATTGACTTAAATAGATTAACACTATTAAAACTATATCAAGATAGGATAAGTATAACTAAATCATTAATTTAAATATTTATCTATCCCAGATTGAGCTTTTATATAATTCTCATCTTCAACATGCTGCATTAGTTTTCCCCAATTTATTTTAGAATTCCCCCTATCATATTCTTTATGCCATAAATGCAATACAGGTATTGCAAAACGTCCATTTTTTATTCTTACCCCTAAATGCAATAATCTCACAAACAAGTCAGAATCTTCATGACCCCAGCCAGAGAAACTCTCATCAAAACCATTAACCGCAATAAATGCTTCGCGGTGTAATGCGAAATTACATCCTTTTGGATAACGCCAATTTGTACCCCCACGATAACGCCATTGACTAAGCTTTCCACTATTTAGTTTTATCCGAGGAAATATTTTATTAACACTTTTAAATAATTTTGCAATAATCCAATTAAATAACCGCCATTTTATAATATTATTTACAATACAAGGGTTGTCTAGAATGTGCTGAGTAAATTTTTGTGAAAGTAGCACACGGTTTCCAGCAATAAAATACCCTTTCTCCTCTAAATTTAAATGTTCATTAATATAATCAGGAAAAGGAATACAATCACCATCAAGAAAAATCAAATAATCACCTTTAGATTCTGCTACCGCACGGTTTAAAATAACTGGTTTTCTAAATCCCATATCTTCATGCCAAACATGTTTAATCTGTGAACTTTGTGCTTGGTATTTTTTAATAACTTTTATAGTATCAGCATTCGAGCCATCATCAGCAATAACAATTTCAATGTTATCACGGTTTTTAATCTGTCTTTGCAAATTATCTAAAATTATATCAAGTGCCCTATCCCAATTATATGTAGCTAATATGATACTGATTTTTATATGGTTTTTCATATTAAAATTTATATTATCTTATCAATATTATGACCTGTTAATTCTTTAGATAGAACTTTATCCATCCTTTTTGCAGCAAAATCTTTTGTCACTACATTTAATTTATCAGTAAGTTCTTTAACTTTTTTATTTTTTATATTAATATCAAAATCTTTTGTTAATAGTTCGCGTAATTCCCCTATAGTGTAATTTATTTTAGCTAACTCAATTTCAGTTAATAACTCACCATCAACCTTAATAGCATTTTCAACTGTCGCTAATATAGCATTTGCATTTACACAAGATTCTGCTAATTGCCTTAATTCAATATCATGTTTAGCAAATTTAACTGAATCTTTTAACATGTCTACAACTTGAGCATCTGTTAAACCAAAACTTGGTTTTATTTCCGTTTTACTTATTGTATTTGTAGTTTTTTCTGTTGCCGATACTGACAATAAACCATCTGCATCAATTTGAAATGTTACTAAAACTCGGGCACTGCCTGCAGCCATAGGTGGAATACCCTTTAAGCTAAATTTTGCTAAACTTCGACACTCTGATACTAATTCACGTTCACCCTGGACCACATGAATAGACATAGCGGTTTGTCCATCTTTATAAGTAGTAAACTCTTGTGCTTTTGTAATTGGAATTGGCGAATTACGCGGTATCACTTTTTCCACAATGCCCCCCATAGTTTCAATACCTAGAGATAATGGGGTCACATCCAATAATAACCAGTCATCTTTACGATTACCTATCAATATATCAGCTTGCATCGCAGCACCAGTTGCTACCACTTTATCAGGATCAATATTTGTCAGTATGTCGCATTTAAAATTTTCAGATAAAAGATTTCTTATGCTAGGCATTCTTGTTGAACCACCCACCATGATCACATTATCAATATCATTGGTATTTAACTTTGCATCTCTTAATGCTTTCTTAACAGGTAAAATAGCAGCCTGTAATAAATCAGTAGTAATTTTATCAAATTCAGTTCTGGTTATAGGTAAATCTATACATTTTTTATTTGATAATATTAAGTTAAAGCTGACCTCATCCTTTATTGACAATTGCTCTTTTATAGATTTTGCAATAGTTAAGATTTTCGCAATATCTATATCTGACAATCCACTAAGATGTAGTTTTTCTAAAATGTAATGGTATAAGTGATAATCAAAATCATCGCCACCTAAATTGGCATCACCATTTACTGCAATAACTTCAAAAACCCCATTATTTAATTTTAATATAGACACATCAAGTGTACCACCTCCTAAGTCGTAGACTAGAAAGGTGCCTTCATTTTTTGTATCTAGCCCATATGCAATTGCTGCTGCTGTGGGCTCATTTAATAACCTTAATACATTTAGACCAGCTAATTGCGCTGCTTGTTTTGTTGCATGCCGTTGTGATTCATTAAAATATGCAGGTACAGTAATTACGGCGCCACTTGGTTCTTCCCCAACTTTTTTAACAGCAATTTCTTTTAAATAGCGCAAAATATCTGCTGATATTTGTATAGGATTTTTCACTCCCCCATTTGTTTCAATTTCAACAATATCCCCTTGATCATTAAATTTATATGGATAATTTTTATGTAAATCTAGATCTTTAATAGACTTTCCAATAAAACGCTTTACGGATACAATTGTGTTTACTGGATCTACAACTCTTTGAGCTAAGGCAATGCTACCGACTTGAACATTATCTTTGGTATAATGAACTACAGATGGAATTAAGTATTCTCCATTTTCGTTATCTAAAACAACTCCGATTTCATTTTCTACAACACCAACTAGAGAATTAGTTGTTCCTAAATCAATCCCAATGGCTAATTTTCTTAAATGCGGTGTAGCAGAGATCCCTGGTTCAGTAATTTGCAATAATGACATATAATACTCAATTATTAATTAACTTGGAGTAACATTATGATTAATGCACTCAAATTTGTTTTTCGTTTCATCCCATTCTAGAATATGTGCAGTTTTAACATCATATACCCAAGCTGAAATATTTAACTCACCAGCTGTTATTAATTTTTCAACTAATGGATATGTTTTTAAATTATTAATTTGATTTAATAAATTAAATTTTACGCCCTGATATGCATCTTCTGGTATTTTATTTTGGGTAAAATCATCTTTAATACTTTGTAGCCAATTTTTTAATACAATAGAATCAATTTCTTGATTTGAAACACATGCTTTTATTGCACCACATTCAGTATGTGCACAAATAACGATATTGCGAATACCAAGCTCCCCTACTGCAAAATCTATAGCAGCACCTTCACTATAAGAATAATTTGTAGAGTTATATTTAGGAATAACATTACCTATATTTCTAACAATAAAAAGTTCACCCAAGCCTGCAGATAAAAATATATTTGGATTTACCCTGCTGTCAGAACAAGCAACTAATAATGTATGAGGTTTTTGCTCTTGTGCTAAAGTATTTAACAAATCTTTTCTTTCATGTGCGTAATGTGCCAGAAATTTCTCCATACCATGTTTTAACAAATCCTCCGCAGAATGTTTTACCCCCGCTTTTTCTAATATATCCTTAACATCACTTTCGGTGATGGTTATAATATAAGGTTTTTCATCAGCACAAACAAAATCCATGGTTTTTTTCTGTTCGTCACTTAAATCATGAAGAATAACTTCCAATCCATAACTTTTTATTACTCGAACCATATTTAATAAATGTGATGCACCAGTTTGATCCATGCCCCTTAAATCTTCAAAATCAAAAAGAACAAATTTAATATCATTATGTTTTAAAATATATTCCTGAATACGTGCTAGCTTATCGAAAGACCAAAAAGTCATGCTTCCCGATAATCCAATCCTTAAGACTTCTTTATTTTTCCATAATCTAAAATCAGCTTTAGTAGTTAACATTCTAATTGCAACAATAATGAATGCAACAAAAATTCCCGCTTTAACACCTTGAATTAAGTCTGTTGAAACAATAGCTAAAAATGTTACAATATAAACTACAAACTCAGTTTTATCCGCTTTCCAAAATTCAACTAACTCACGGATATTCATCATCGACATTGCTGAAGCCAATAATATACCGGCTAATGCCGGCACTGGAATTATTTCAACTACTCTTGGAAACAAATATACTACAGCAATAATTACTAAAGAATGAACTATTGCTGAGCGACGAGTTTTAGCTCCTGCTGCAATATTTACTGAAGAGCGAGCAATTACACCAGTTACAGGAATACCACCAAACATTGCTACACTAACATTAGCTAATCCTTGCCCTATTAACTCTTGATTTGGATTATGTAAATCACCTTTGCCAATGCTATCAACGGCACTTGAAGATAATAGTGTTTCTAAAGATGCCAATAAAAAAACTTCAATTGCAGTTTCTATTAAAGGTCTCCAATCTTTAATAATACTAAAATCAGGAAGATGCGGCAACTGTAAACTATGTGGAATACTTCCCACTTGCGCAATGTTATTAAGCCCAAAAGCAAAAACAAATAAAGTTGGGATCGCAACAGCAATTAGAGGAGTAGGCGCCGTTGGAAAGTAGCGAGGCATGATTTTTAAGATTAATATTGTAATAATAGCAAATACAAATGCCATAGGATTCATATGAGTAATATAAGAACCAATATGTATTATAACATTAAATATCTGATTTTCATCTGGAGCTGGTAATTGCAGCGCTTTAGGTAATTGCCCTACAAAAATTATAAATCCTATCCCTGCAGTAAATGCTGATACTACAGATAATGGCACCAATTTAGCAAAACGACCAAAACGTAGCAACCCACAGACTATTTGTAATGCCCCACAGATTAATCCAACCACTAATAAACCACCAAGGCCATATTTACTTACACAGCTTGCAATTAAAACTGCCATAGCAGCAGCAGGTCCAGTTACCGCTAGTCGTGTTCCACCAAATATTGCTGCAACAATTCCACCAATAATAGCAGATATTAATCCAACACCAGGAGCAGCTCCTGAAGCCATTGCAATTGCAAGAGATAATGGAATAGCAACACATGCAACTGTAATACCAGCAAATATGTCTTCACGCCAACAATTTTTAGACGCCATTGATTTTAGTTCATTTTTAAAATAACTAAAATCAAAATATATCCATGGCTTCATAAAATGTACTCCATATAATTCAAAAAGTAACTAAAATAATTTTATTAAGAAAATTGTTTTTACACAAATTATACAATTCTAAAAATAATTATACTTTATTATTTGACCAAATGCAAAGTTAGTAGATGATGTTGTTTAATTTATTATCAATTAATTCTTGGAATTGACAGTATAAAAAATAACTTAATAGTTTTTATAGAAACTCTAAGTTTATTTATCGATATTAAATCAATAAATCACTTATAGTATTTTTAAGTCTTCCATAAAAATTCAACTGTTTAATGTGTTTACATGCATTTAAATAATCTTTATTTGCAAACATTTGCTTAAGCTTTAAAAATAAATCTTGTTCTAACTTGATTAAGTCATTTTCAAGTAACTCTAATGCTACGATATTATTTGTTTCTTTAGCATGCTGGATATTATCATGAAACTCCATCTGTTGCAATAAAAAATCTTTAGGTAATTCAGAATTTGTAGATAAATCACAACTAATTTTATTGTGTTTAAGCAATAAAAGTCCACGAAATAGTGGATTTTTCAGAGTGTTATAGCCAGAATTAATGTGTGCGGACAATATAGAAAAGAATGATTTCAAATTAGTATGTTCAACTCGTTCTAATATATTAATATCTATAAAATTATCTGGATGAAATTTTTTTTGTAGCTCAATATATTTTGATTTTAGGGTATCTTGATCGATATCAAATGTAGGGTCAATTGCAAATAAAGAAAAATAATCTAAATCAAGAAGGCTTTTCAAGTGATCAGCTGTATTTTCCATAAATTATACAGTAAAACTTTCACCACAGCCACACTCATCTTTGACATTAGGGTTTTTAAATTTAAACCCTTCCTGTAAACCTTCTTTAGTATAATCAAGCTCAGTACCTTCTAAGTATTGCAAACTTTTTGAATCAACAAACACTCTCACCCCATGCGACAAAAACTCTGCATCATTTATATCTTTCTCATCAACAAACTCTAACTTATATTGAAGCCCAGAACAACCACTAGTTTTTACTCCAAGTCGTAACCCGATACCTTTACCACGCTTAGCCAAAAAATCTTTGACACGTATTGCTGCAGTTTCTGTTAATTTAATCATAATTACCTAGTAATATATTTAAATAGCTTTTACTTAATAAGCTGCTCATTGCGAGAATTTTTATAAGAAACTAAGTATATTAAATACTTAGTCTTTCTTATATAATAGTCTTCTTACTTTTATAATCAAGAACTGCAGCTTTTATCGCATCTTCGGCTAATACTGAGCAATGGATTTTAACTGGTGGTAGCTCTAGCTCTTCGGCAATTTGTGAATTTTTTATTGTTTGTGCTTCTTCTACAGATTTACCTTTCAACCATTCAGTAACTAAAGATGATGATGCTATTGCTGAACCACATCCATAAGTTTTAAATTTAGCATCTTCAATAATACCATTTTCATTAACCTTAATCTGTAACTTCATCACATCACCGCATGCTGGAGCACCGACCAAACCAGTACCTACACTTGAATCATTTTTATCTAAAACCCCCACATTTCTTGGGTTTTCATAATGATCTATAACTTTCGGAGAATAAGACATTTTTAAGTTCCTAATAAAAAGTTAAAATTTAAACATACATTTATTAGCCATGTAATATTATATCACGTTCACCATGGTCTTTCCATTCATAGTTTGCAACATCAATGCCATCTTTAAACATATCCCAAAGCGGAGACAGCTCACGTAACTGATTTACTTTTTGACTGACTAATTTAATGGTGTAATCAATTTCTTCTTCAGTATTAAATCTTCCAATAGTAAATCTAATTGAACTATGAGCTAATTCATCATTACGGCCTAAGGCACGCAATACATAAGAAGGCTCTAATGAAGCTGAAGTGCATGCCGAACCACTAGAAACAGCAATATTTTTAATTGACATCATTAATGATTCACCTTCTACATAATTGAAGCTAACATTCAAATTATGTGGAACTCTATGCTCAAGGTCACCATTAATATATACTTCTTCTAATTGGCTCAATCCCTTTATAAGTTTTAATTGCATAGATTTTATTCGAGGTAGCTCAGTTTTTAACTCTTCCTTAGCCAAATAAAAGGCCTCACCGATTCCTACTATTTGGTGTGTTGGCAGAGTACCAGATCTAAAACCTCGTTCGTGGCCACCACCATGTATTTGTGGTATTAATCTTACTCTAGGTCTACGCCTTATATAAAGTGCCCCAATTCCCTTTGGGCCATAAACTTTATGTGCTGAAAAACTCATTAAATCTACATTTAACTCGGAAATATTAAAATCAATTTTTCCTACTGTTTGTGCAGCATCTACATGAAACACAACCCCTTTTTCAAAACAAAGATCCCCAATAGCTTTTATATCTTGTATCACTCCTATTTCATTATTCACATACATTACGGAGATTAAAATAGTATCACTTCTGATTGCATCTTTAAGCTGATCTAAATCAATCAAGCCATTTTCCATAGGAGACAAATAAGTAACCTCAAACCCAGTACGTTCAAGTTCGCGCATTGTATCTAAAACCGCCTTATGTTCAGTTTTAACAGTAATTAAATGCTTTCCTCTATCTTGATAAAAATGAGCAGCACCTTTAATAGCAAGATTATTAGATTCTGTAGCACCAGAAGTCCAAATTATTTCCTTGCTATTAGCTCCAATAACATTTGCTACTTGTTCACGTGCTTGTTCAACAGCATCATCAGCACTCCAGCCAAAAACATGCGAACGAGATGCAGGATTTCCATATTCTTCGGATAAATATGGTAACATTTTTTCTAGAACTCTAGGATCTACTCTAGTTGTAGCAGAGTTATCTAAGTAAATTGGCAATTTTATAGTCATTTAATTTCTCGTAAATACAATTTGTGGTTGAATAAATGTTTTTTGTTGATTTGTAATAAGATCTTGTAAGGTAATTTTCTCTAAATATGAATAAACATGTTTAGTTAACCCATCCCACAAATCATGAGCCAAGCATTTTTGGTTACCCTTACAATTTACTAAACCACGGCAAATCCTGGCATCCATATCATCATCAACAACGTTAATAATATCTGAAACTGTGAGCAAATTAAGATTTTTAGCTAGTACATATCCGCCACCTGGACCTTTATAGCTTTTAACTAAACCTGCACGTCTCAATTTAACAAATAACTGTTCCAAATATGATAAAGATATTCCTTGTCTTTCACTAATATTATATAATGTAATCGGAACATAATTATCATCGCTGTTTAATGCCATATCAAGTAAAGCAGTAACAGCAAATCTTCCTTTAGTTGTAAGTTTCATCAAATATTCCTATAAACAGTAGTTCTATTATTAATTTAGGTTTGTTCGATAAAATTGTTTAAATATCAATAAACTCATTATTTTATGAGCACAATTATACTATTAGTTGACTATTTCTGTCAAGTATTATGATTTTATTTTATTCTAGTCAAAAAACTTGATTTTTCAATAATTGTTCCTATATAAACATATCTAATACTATATCTATACATTTGGTATAATATCAACTTTACAATAATAAAATCGAAAGGCATTTGTCATATGGATCAATTCCGCGGTACAACAATAATATCAGTAAGACGGCATAATTCAGTTAGTTTAGGTGGAGATGGACAAGTAACGTTAGGCAACATTGTTATAAAATCAACGGCTAGGAAAGTAAGGCGTTTATATAACCAACAAGTAATAGCAGGTTTTGCCGGTGGTACAGCTGATGCATTCACCTTATTTGAGAAATTTGAAGAGAAGTTAGACAAACATCAGGGAAATTTGCTTAGATCGGCAGTTGAATTAGCAAAAGACTGGCGAACTGATCGTATACTTCGTCGCCTTGAGGCAATGTTGATTGTGGCTAATAAAGAAAATAGCCTTATTATAACCGGAAATGGAGATGTTCTAGATCCAGAACATGGCATCGCAACGATTGGTTCTGGAGGAGCATATGCTTATTCAGCAGCTAAAGCATTATTAGATCACACAGATATGAGTACTGAACAAATTGTAAAAGAATCATTAAATATTGCTGGAGAAGTTTGTATCTATTCAAATATGAACCACTTAATTGAAACTATTACCTGGTAATAATTGGTTCCGCATAAAAAATGCATGTAATCTAAATACAGCATGGTAAAATCTCATACAAATAATTTTAAGATGTAAGAATAACACAAAAATTATTCATTTTTAAACTTATTATTGTTCTTATTGATTCAAAAGTATTATTATTACATCTACATTAGCATTACTCACATAATCTATCATTTATATAACTATTAAATTTGAGTATTTGGAGGACCTACGATGAAGAAGTCATATAAGCACATTTATATATTAATAGGCGTTCTAAGCCTTATTACACTACTATTTGGATGTGGTGGTGGCAGTAGTGGAAGTACTAGCGGCAATAATCCCACACCACCGCCTACGCCATATAATCCTATAGGAGTACAGGCTTTAAACTCTCTTTTACAAACAGCTAATAACTCATGTACTTCAACAAGCTGTAAATCTGGATTATATTATGTCACTAATGCAGCTGATTTAGCGAAAATTAATTCTGGATTACAGGCTCAAGATCAATCTACAGATCAATGGACTAATAATCGCTATGCTATATTAGTAGCACCTGGAACTTATAATGAAGAAAGCACCTTTGAATTAGGCTATTACACTCAAATTTTAGGAGTAGCGGAAGGTATCGATGAAGTAAGTATAAATCCTGGAGTGCAGGTACATAATCAATGCGGACTTCTAAAAGGTGCGCCTTTATCTACACAGACAGACTTTAAAAATAACCAGCTATGCTTATCGGTTGGAGGATTAAATAATTTCTGGCGCGGAATTGAGAACTTTTCAATGAATTTAGAAAGTTTGTCAAGAATTGGGCAAACAGATTTAATTTTTGCAGTTTCACAAGCCTCTCCATTAAGAAATATCCATATTACAGGTTCTGCCAACCCTTCAGCAAATGGGTTATTATTATGTGATTACCAGGCTCCAGGATACGCTTGTGGGTATACAAGCGGTGGATTTATGGCCAATGCAAAAATAGATGATAAGTTTAATCCTGGATCACAACAACAATGGTTAGCTAGAAATTCTAATATAAACAATTCAGGAACAGCTCTTTGGAATTCGGTATTTGTGGGCAATAATTTTACAGTAACTCCCACTCCGCCAGGATCACTTGGGTTTAGTTATAGACATCCTGTAAACAATGACTGGAATGATATTCCTCTTTCTATTGTTGAATCTACTCCTGTTGTAGCTGAAAAACCATTTCTACAGTGTAATAATTGCGATACAAACACTAATATTGAAAGTTTAACTTGGGATCTTATTCTTCCAGAAATTAGACATAATGCACATGGAGCAGATACTGCACCAGAACAAGCCATTCATATTAATGATACTTTTTATATATTATCACCAAAATCTGGACCAACAGTAGGTGGAGTTACTACTTTAAATGAATCCAAAATTGAAGAAATTAATAATTTTCTGGCAACTGCTGGTCATAACTTAATTATTACACCTGGTGTATATAATTTAGACGGTGGAAGTATTAACATTTCTCAATTTAATACAAACGTTCTTGGATTAGGGTTACCATCTCTTGTATGCACTAATAATTCTGGAAAAGCTTGTATAAATATATCTGCTGAAAAATCGGTAAGGATCGCTGGGTTAGTTTTAGATGCTGGCTATAACCTGACTGACAATTTATTACAAATTGGATCGCAAAAAAATTCAAATGATAATAGTGCATATCCTATAATCTTATCTGATATATTCTTCCGTATTGCCGAAACCCAACTTTCTGAGCGTGATACGAACAAAGAACGTCAAACTGTTGCTGCAATGACTATTTATACTAATAATGTAATTGGCGATAATTTATGGCTATGGAGAGCAGATCATGATAAAGCAAGTAGCCATAGCATGGAATCTGCAACACAAAATCTGGTTACCTGGAACCAAGATAGAGCTGAATATGGATTAGTAGTTTATGGAGATAATGTAACCATTTATGGCCTTGCAGTAGAACATTTTAGGCAAAACCAAACAGTTTGGTATGGTGAAAATGGTAAAGTATATTTTTATCAATCTGAAATGCCATATGATGTACCTAGTTTATCTAGCTGGGTTTGTAAAGATCCAAAAACAGGTACCACTTCACCACTTAATGGTTGTGCTTCATATGTAATTGAATCAACAGTAACTGAGCATCAAGGTGTAGGCTTTGGAGTTTATACTTATTTTGCTAATGCACCAATTGTTGCACCTGCTGCTATAAAAGCTCCTTCTGGTAGTGCCAATATAAGTATAGAGCATTTACTTGGAAAATGGCTAAATGGTCAAGGTAGTATCGTTAACTTAGTAACTAACTCTGATCAATTAAGTAGACAATGCTGGGGGTATTCGGTTGATAGTGCAAATCAGTGGTCAGTTATGGGTTCATTTAATAGTACAGCCACTGCAGAAGCTTGTACACCTAATTAAATGGATAGTTCCTATACTCATGTAGTTTGTAGGAATCCATAATTAAAAAGCCCCATCTTTATAATCTGTCCCCTAATTAGGGAGTAGATCATAGATGGGGTTTTTCATTAACATTGTAATTTTGTTTACTACATATGTTATTGTAAGTAAATTAAAACAAACATAATAATATTACAAGAATTGTTTAACAATAACAAATCAATCTCAATATATTTTAATACATAAGAATTATATGTTATTTACTAGCAAATGTTTTCATTAAGCTAGTTTTACATGAAATAGACGCCATTTCTGTAGACTTTCCATCAGTAATATTACTAGAAAAGCAACTATCTGTACATCCTACTTTACATGCAGTTTTAGAGAGGTTACCACTCTTAGAATTACTCTTACCAAGAACTCTTAGTAATATTCCAGCATCACAACTATTGATACATTTCAACGTATTTGGATTAGTAACTGCACTTGACAAACTATCAAGTGTACCCGCAAAAGAACAAGATACTGCAACTACTAAGCAAAGTGATAATAATTTTTTCATAAACAATCCTATTTAAAATTTAATTAAAATAAATAAAACCACTAGTAACAAACCATATCATATCAAATCTCCAAACCAAGCTCTAACTCAATCTATAAATATTTTCTATAATTTGCAACTCCTGTTAGGATTAATCGGAAAAAATATAGTTCTTTCATTATATCAAATATTATTTGCATTACTTAATAACTGGAATAACTCATGATTAATATAATAATTGTTTCTTCCCATCTTATGTTGGTTAAGTAATTCTAACTCAACCAACTTGTCCAAATATTTACTAGCAATTTGGCGTTGAACTTTTAAATCATTTTCAATAAATTTAATTTTGGTATATGGATGTTTAAAAATACTTTCTAATAACTCTTTACTATAAATATTTTCCTCATTATACTGAAGTATATACTTAAATTTTATACAAAATATAAAGTTGAGCTACAATAGATTGATTTTATTGCATTATTGAATACAACATTAACTAATAAGGTGTAGAATCGGGTGTATTTTTTAGAATTTTTGTGTAACATCAACCATATTCTGATTTATTGCATAGCCTTTTAATAAATAGTCTTTTAATACTGAATTAGCCCAACGACGAAAATAAGTAGCTTGTTTTGAATTGACCCTATAACCAACAGATAAAATTACATCAAGATTGTAAAATGTAACTGGTTTATCTGAATTAGCAACGTGCAAAAATTGCACATTGCTTTTTTCATCCAATTAGCCATCACTAAATATTTTACGGATATGTTTTGTAATAACAGATCTTTCTTTATCAAATAAATCTGCTATACTTTTTTGTGTAAGCCAAACTGAATCATTTTGCAATTGTACATCAATTATTACATTACCGTCTTGCGATTTAAACAATACAAGCTCTTTATATTCCACAATATAATTCCCATAAAAATTCACTAAGCTATACTCACCTATTCCAATGAAGCAACTTCTAATTAACCTTTTGATATAAGCTGTTCATTATATTATAGACACGACTATACTGTCTACCAACAATTTTGTTGCAAAAAAATTTTCGCTTAAAGTTATAAACTGTATCCTCATTATAATCATATATTTAAAAAAACAATAAGATATAATGAAATTGCGTATAACAAAATACAAATGATAAATGTTTTAACTGGCTTGCGTAAATACAATGATAATAAAAATGTAAAAAGTAAAACTAATATATTTATAATAAAAAGTAATAAATTGTGCAATGATAAATTATTTAGTTTGATCTTTGAAAATGCAGAAAAATATATCATACAACCAATTGCTGCACATGCCGCATAATCTAGCAAAGTAAGTACCTTGTTATTATTAATAAACGACAATTTAGATAAATAAATTGGCGCAATTCTTAGTATTGCACTAACTATTACAGCAATTAATATAATAACCCATATATCCATCATTTCCATCCCAATTTAGTAAATAAAACCATAACACAAGCAACAGAAATTGGAATAATTATAATGCTAAGATCCGTTTGCATAAATAAATTAAATATTGGCATCATTAAAAAACCTAAAAGCGTTGCTAAAATTAATTTAAACTTTGGCCAACGCATAGCTGTAAGTGCAGTGAAATGAATCCCAAGTGCAATTGAAAATATATGTGTCATAGTAAAATTTGAGGTTGATGACATTATGTAGAATCCTAATAATGTTGTTATAAAATTTGTTAAATATGCAGCTAATGCAATACCAAGATAATATCTAAGTGGATTAATTATAGTAGATGAACTACTAAATTTAACATGAGCGACAGTAAATGATGAAGCGCTTAAAATAGATAGTGATGGAATTAATTTTTTAATACTTATATTTTTAAAATATGGCAACAACGAGAGAGACATCAAAAAAAATCTTGAGTTAACAATTAAGCTCAATATTGCAACAGAAGTTATATTTAACCCATTATGAAAAAGCTGAAGTATTAATACTTGTAGTGGTATTGAATAAACAAACATACTAATAGCCATTGTTTGCATTAAAGAAAAACCTGTTGCTTTCGAAAATCCACCAAATGACATGCACATAAAAATAAATGCAATACAAATTGGACCAGAATCCTTTACACCTTTTATGAAATCATTATCATATAATAATTTAATCATAAATAAATTTTTCACTATACTTCATTTTCCTATACAGAAACGGCTAAATATCTCTCCCAGCAAATCATCTGCACTAAATTCGCCTTTTATTTCGCTTAATTTATTATGGGCATAACGTAATTCTTCTGCTAAAATTTCTAAATTAAACCAATTATTAAATGCATTATCTATGTGAGAAACTGCCTTTTTCATAGATTCAAGATGACGAATTCTTGCTATAAATATATCATTAGAACTATTATCAAATCCAACTAATTTTAAAATTTCATTGCGTAATAGATCAATTCCTAAGTGTTTTTTTGCTGAAAGGAATATAATTATTTGGTTATGCTTATTTTCTACCTTTGCTTCTACATTAGTTAAATCTATCTTATTATGTACAAATAACCGCGGCAAACTTTCTGGTATTTTTGCTAAAACCGCCTGATCTTCATCAGTAATTCCAATACTATCATCAATTAAGACTAAGCAGACTTCTGCATTCTCTACTGCATGTAAAGCACGTTCAATCCCGATCTTTTCAACAACATCGTTGGTATCACGAATTCCAGCTGTATCAATTAAATTAAATACAATACCACTTATAATAATTTTTTCTTTAATAATATCACGAGTTGTTCCTGCAACATCTGTCACAATTGCAACTTCTTCATTAGCAAGTGCATTTAGTAAACTTGATTTACCTACATTGGGTCTACCTACAATAACTATATTTGCACCATTATTTAATAAAACGCCCTGTCGTGTATTATTTAGCAATAAGGATATTTCATTTTGTAAAATTAATAATTTATCTTTAATCTTGGCCTTTGCAATAAATTCAATATCTTCTTCTGGAAAATCTAATGATGATTCTACAAACATGCGTAGATTTATAAGTTGTTCATTAATAGCATCAATATGTTTAGAGAACTTACCATGTAGTGATTTTAATGCTCCTTTTGCAGCACTTTCACTTTCTGCATGAATTAAATCAATAATACTTTCAGCTTGGACTAAATCAATCTTGCCATTAAGGTAAGCACGACGGCTAAACTCTCCAGCCTCAGCCATTCTACAACCAAGTTCCAAACAACGCCTTAAGATCATTTGCAAAACAATAGGGCTACCATGTCCCTGCAACTCTAGCACATCTTGGCCAGTAAAAGAATTAGGAGCTGGAAAATATATTATCAATCCTGAATCAATTACTTCAGAATTTTTATCATAAAAATTAGCGTATATAGCCTTACGTGGCTCAATTTCTCTTTTACCAGTAATTTCTCCTATAATATATGATAACTCATATCCCGAGATACGAATAACTCCAATACCAGAATAACCTGCTGCTGTAGCAATTGCTACTATACAATCTTGATTTTGTAACATAATATCTTTACCAGAAACTCACATATTCTATATATAATAATTTCAAGTTAACAATTATACGCTAGACATTACGTGCCTTAATATATAAAGTTGACCAGTTATAATGGCTTAATTTGTGAAATTAATATAAGGATATATTATGCCTGAAAGCTATAATCAACACACAAATTTTAAAGATTGTATGTTATAATTACGCGATATATAAAGCTTTATGGAAAGTATAAGGATGAAATTTAGTATCGAAAATAAGCCATTTTTTGTTTGCATAATATTATCTATAATTAGTATTAAATATTTCTCTGCTGTTTTAATGTTGATCACATTATTAATTGCAGCAATATTAGCTATGGATGGATTTAAAAAGCATGCTATATATATAGCTATTCAATCAATTATTTGTGGAGTATTTGGATTAATTATGGGAAATGTGGTTACTGGACTTTCCAATAAAGTAGATTTATTAACAGCATATCCTTCATTAGTTAGTAACCCATCGGTTTTCACTAAACTACAGACCATATTTAATACTATGAGGCTTACACAAGTAAGTTTTATTATATTATGTATTTTAGTAAATATCATAATAATTAGATTTTTCGGGCATCGACTTCAAAGTGCTAAATAGAAAACTCTATATATCATATTTTAAATTATGATATATAGAATTAGAACATCAGCAATTATATAGTTGCAAACCCTAACCTAAAAACCAGGGTTTTACAAATGACTACTTTGCTTGGTGAGTAATATTTTTATAGAACTCGCTCTTTAAATATGTTTCTTTTGGAAAATATGTAGATTTTTTCAGTATACTTGCAAACTATTCTTTTGAGCTCTCAAGTTTATCTTTATTCCCAGTATTAGCAAAACATTGTTCTAATGAAATTTCACCTCTTTGAAAATCTGCCAGTGTTTCTTTTCCGATTGATAATTGCTCAAGCAAGTTAAGCAAATTTTTAAAAACCATTAAATTTTCTTGAGATATTGCTGGATTTTGCTGAGCAAATACTATTATTGGATTATTGTCAGAAATAGAGTGTATACCGTTTTATCCCATTGTTTTTCTCCTTTAAATGTATACTGTTATTGTGTAGCTCAGCAATTATTATACACGAATTAATAATATAAAATTCATAAATTTAGGGAGATGTGTTTCCCCAAAACTTTGTCTCAATGTTTTGAGCATTCAAGGTATTTGAAAAGTATAAAAGATGGGGTGAACGATGGGGCTCGAACCCACGACAACCGGAATCACAATCCGGGACTCTACCAACTGAGCTACGTTCACCATAGATTGGTGCGCCCGACAGGACTCGAACCTGTAACCCCCGGCTTAGAAGGCCGGTGCTCTATCCAGTTGAGCTACGAGCACAGAAATAGTCGCTAACAAAACATAAAGACGCTCGTGTGAAATACTATATGTCTTGTAGTGGTCGGGGCGGTGGGATTCGAACTCACGACCCCTTGATCCCAAATCAAGTGCGCTAACCAGACTGCGCTACGCCCCGAAAAAGTCTTCTTGTTGATTTATCAACTAGAGAGCGGTATTTTACGCTAATATCCTACAAAATGTCAAGGATAAATTATTATTTTTTAACCTTTTAGAAACAGTAGTTAAGCTATAGCTTAATCTCATGAAGTTTTTGTAAGTTTATAAATAAATCAAAATAATTAGCAAAAGTTTTACCAACACACTCATAATTATTAATTGTAACTGCATGGCCACCAGCTGCAATTAGCGAAAAGCACATTGCAATTCTATGGTCATTATATGTATCAACACATATATTGCTTTTAATAATATTAGGTTGTTTGATCGTGATACTGTCATCAGTAGTAGTAACATCTGCCCCAAATTTGCTTAATTCTTTATACATAGCCTCTAAACGATCTGTTTCTTTCACTTTCCAGCTTTGAATACCGTTAATAGTTGTAGTTCCCTTGGCAAATAATGCTATTGTTGCAATGGTCATGGCTACATCTGGCATATCTTCCATATTGACTGTAATTCCAGTTAAGTTACCTTTACTTACCTTAATCCGATTAGATAAGTATTCTACCTTAGCTCCCATCTGAGCCAAAACACTAGCAAAATTTTTATCGCCTTGAAATGAGTCTTTACTTAGATTTTTTATAGTTATACAACCATTTAATGCACCAAATGCTAAGAAATAACTAGCTGAGCTTGCATCAGGTTCTACAGTATAATTAATAGCATGTAAGTTTATTTTATTATCTATTATAAATTGTTTATTTGATATGGAAGTAATGACACAACCAAATAGTTTAAGTAAATTTAAAGTAATATCAACATATGGTTTTGAGATTAATTCATCTTTAATTTCTACAATTAAATCTTTATTTAATAATGGTAAAGCCATTAACAATGCAGTAATGTATTGACTAGAGGTTTCACCGCTAATTGTAATCTTATTGGTACCATTATATACAAACTTCCTAATTCTAAGTGGAGGAAACCCTTCTTTCTCTTCATAATCAATCACAGCACCAACTTGTCTTAATGCATCAACTAAATCTAGAATTGGTCTTTCTTTCATCCTTTCTATTCCAGTTAAAACATAATCTCCATCCATAACTGCTAATGCAGCACAAAGAAATCTTATAGTAGTTCCTGAATTACCACAAAATATTTCTGCTTGTTTTACCGGAAATTTACCATCACACCCAATAATTCTATATGTAGCAGAACTATTATTCTCAGAAGATACTCTTTCAATATCAACGCCAAGTTTTAATAGTGCTGCAACCATTAACTGCACATCTTCTGACACATCTGGTACATTGGCTATAATATTTGTACCATTAGATAACGCAGCAAGTAGTAATACACGATTAGCAATGCTTTTTGACCCTGGTAAATTTAGCTCAGCATTTACCCTAGAGTTTACTGGATTTAACGTAATATTAGCCATTTAATCTTTCATTTTCAAAATAACGTTATGTTTAGTTAAATAATTAGAGTTTAGATTTCTCTTATTACTATTAAACAGTTGATTAAGCCAGCAAAATTAACTCATTTTACTAATAACTCGTACGCAGTAATATATAATCTAACTCGAAAAGCTAGTATAAGCTTTGTGGCGTAAATAATGGTCCATAATCACAATTGCTGCCATAGCATCTACTACTGGTACAGCACGCGGTAATACACAAGGATCATGTCGACCTTTACCAGTTAATAGTACTTCTTTATGTTCCAAATTCAAAGTGGTTTGTTCTTTCATTATCGTGGATACCGGTTTAAATACAGCTCTAAAATATATATCTTCTCCATTAGAGATCCCCCCAACTACACCACCAGCATAATTAGTCCTTGTTGCAACTTTTCCCTCATTTAAATATAGTGGATCATTATGTTGACTACCTAATAATCCAACACTTGAAAAGCCAGCACCAATTTCAAACCCCTTAACAGCATTAATGCTAAGTATAGCTTTACCTAAATCTGCATGTAATTTATCAAATACCGGCTCACCTAGCCCAGCTGGAACATTGCGCATTACACAACGAATAATTCCACCAATAGAATCTCCATTATTCTTTACTTCTTCCACAAGGTTAATCATATGATTGGCAATCTTCGTATCAGGGCAACGAATAATATTAGCATCAATATTACTTGGCGTGACAAGATTCATATCTATGTTAGCTTTTATCTCTCCTACTTGTTCTACATAACTTAATACTTTGACATTAAGCTCTTTTTCTAGATATTTTTTGGCTATAACTCCCGCTGCAACACGAGCTAATGTTTCCCTTGCACTTGCTCTGCCGCTACCACGATAATCACGAATACCATATTTTGCTAGATATGTAAAATCTGCATGTGATGGCCGGAATGCTTTTTTTAATTCGTCATAGTCCTCTGATTTTGTATCCTTATTATATGCAAGCATTAAAATTGGTGTACCAGTTGTTTTACCTTCAAAAACTCCAGATAGAATATGAATAATATCGCTTTCTGCACGAGGCGTAGTTATATGGCTTTGTCCAGGCTTACGACGATCTAATTCATGTTGTATTTCTGCCTCGTTAATTTCTATTCCTGGTGGACAGCCATCTAATATAACAGCAACAGCTCCTCCATGCGATTCACCACAAGTTGTTAATTTAAATAATTTTCCAAAAGAGTTACCGGCCATATCAAATTGTCCTTTTATTTTTTATTTCTCTGTATTTCTCGAGATTGTTTAATAATTAAGTCAAAAATAGCATGAACAAATTCTTCATTGACATTATATTCTTCACTTAATTTTTTATGGTATTGATGTAGTTGTTGTTCTCTGTTCTTGTCATATACATTTAAGCCATTTTGCTCTTTATAGGCTCCAATTTGCATTGATACTTCATGCCGCTTAGCGATACTTGCAATTATTGTTTGGTCTAATTCATCAATTATATAGCGTAATTGTTCAATTATATTAGCAGTCACTTTTATATCATCCTTAAAACATTTTCAAGAATCTTAAATCCATTATTATTATCTAGGCTTAATAATGATTCTGGATGGAATTGTACCGCCCAAATTGGTTGTTTCTTATGTGCAATTGCCATAATTATCCCATATTCTGATTCTGCCATAACGATTAAATCATTAGGAAGACTATCCTTGTCTGCATATAAAGAATGATATAAGCCAACTTCAACCTCAGAATCGATATTAGAAAAAATATTTTCATGAACTTTAATGTTTAATTTAGCACTTTTACCATGCATTGGAAAATCCAGCACTTTTAGTTTTCCATCAAAATACTCAACAATCCCCTGTAAACCAAGACATACTCCAAATATAGGAATATTATTATCAATTGCCAATTTAATTGTATGATTTAAGTTAAAATCTGTGGGTTTTCCTGGGCCTGGCGATAATACAATTAAATCCGGTTTAATTTCATTTAATTTATTAAAGTCAAAACCAAATCTTAAAGTAGTAACTGTAGCACCCATACTACTTAAATAATTAGCTAAGGTATGCACAAATGAATCTTGATGATCTACTAATAAAATCTTTTTGCCAGCACCAACATTTGATTTCATTATATTTGACCCATTCGCAGTTTGTGTTTTGCCTGCTAATATAGCCAACATTGCTGAAGCTTTTAATCTAGTTTCCTTTTCTTCATCTTCAGGAATTGAATCATATAATAAAGTTGCACCAACTCTTACTCCTGCTATACCATTTTTTATTCTAACTGTTCTAATCGTAAGTCCTGTATTCATATCACCATTAAAAGCCATGCATCCAATAGCACCTCCATACCATATTCGTGGTGATTTTTCATGCTGTTCTAAAAAACGCATTGCCCATAATTTAGGGGCACCTGTAACAGTAACTGCCCAAGCATGAGTGAGAAATGCATCAATAGCATCATAACCATCTTTTAATTCGCCTTCAACATGATCAACTGTATGAATAAGCCTTGAATACATTTCGATATGTCTTCTTCCAATTACTTTAACACTACCTGGTTTACAAACTCTAGATTTATCATTCCTATCAACATCAGTACACATAGTTAATTCAGAATAATCTTTTTTGGAATTAAGTAAAGTTAAAATTTGTGATGCATCTTCTAATGCATCTCTTCCACGAGCAATAGTTCCAGAAATTGGGCAAGTTTCAACTTTTTTACCAATGACACGTACATACATTTCAGGAGATGCGCCGACTAGATATTCACTTTCACCCAGATTAATAAAGAAGCTATATGGTGATGGGTTAACCATTTTTAATTGCATAAACACTTCTGAAGGTAGTTGTTGACATCCAACTGTAAACATTTGACTAGGTACTACTTCAAATAGATCACCACATTTAAATGCTTGTTTAGCTTTTAAAACTGTATTTACATATTCATTCTCTGTATGATCTGAGTTAAGTTTTAACTCAGACTTTGGAATATATTGTTGACTTATTCCCGTATGTAAAAGACCAATAGTACTTAATTCATTATAATTAAAATCATAATTATATAATATTGAAGTTTCTTTTCTATGGTCTACAACTAAAATTTCATCAGGAAGATATAGTACTAAATCACGATGGTCATCAGATCTAGTTAAGCATCTTTCTATATCTTCAAATTGAAAGGCTAAATCATAACCAAAAGCCCCATAAAGTCCTAAATATTGATCTTCTTCACTATAAAATGTATTAATAATTTTTCTTAATATTGAAAATATAGATGGACGTTTACTCCTCATCTCTTCTGCAAACTGTGAAGTTATATTTTTAATTTCACCCTTAAATAAACTTTCACTATCAGTAATATGTTTTATATACTCAATTTTTTCAAGTTGATCTTTAATAATTGATAATAAAACTATTCCCCGTTCATTCAAAGCCTCAATCTCAAATATATTATTTTTTGTAATTATCTGTAATGGAGGATTAATAAAACCTAAATCCCATCTTGTATAACGTCCTGGATACTCAAAGTTTGATACTAGTAAAACACCTTTATTATGATCTAATTTAGGAATTAATTTATTAATACCATCTTCATAACTTACTTGAATAATTTGCTTAACAACTTCAACACCACCAGCAGTTTTATATTTATGCATTTAATTGACACCTGCTAATTTAAGTAAGATTTTTTCTGTATCCTCCCATCCTATACAAGGGTCTGTAATAGATAAGCCACTCATATCGATTGGTTTAAGTGGTTCAACATTCTGGCGACCTGGTTTAATAAAGCTTTCTAACATAAAGCCTTTAACAAAACTTTTCAAATGCGGATTATCTTCGAGTATTTGTAATATTTCAAAAACAATATCTCCTTGATGCTCATAGCGCTTAGCCCCATTAATTAAACAATTATCATGACTAACGTCAACAACAACAGCTGGATTTTTCACTTCACTGACTTCTAAACATGTCTTTACTTGTTCTAAGTATTCTAAAGAATAGTTCGGTTTTCCATCACCTCCACGCAGTACTAAATGTGCATACTGATTACCTGTAGTCTCTACTTCATAGCCATCAAATACTGCAACATGCGGATGTTGTGCCGCAACTATGCCATTAACTCCAATCTTTATTGAACCATTGGTAGGATTTTTAATTCCAACTGGGCAATCTATACTAGATGCAAAAATTCTATGTTCTTGGTCTTCTGAACTTCTAGCACCAATTGCAACCCATGAGAGTAACTCTAAAAATCCACGAGCATTATGAGTAAATAATGCTTCGTCTGCAATAGGTAAGTTCTTTTCAGTAATTGCTACCATTAGGCTCCTAGAATAATGCATACCTTTTTCAATATCAGGTGGACTTAATGGATCTGGTTGATTTGCAGGACCTGTCCAACCTTTAACTGTCCTAGGCTTTTGGATATATGAACGCATTACTATTTTCAATTTATGTTTAACTTTATCATTTAAAGCAACTAACCTATCCGCATAATCTAATACAGCATCATATGGCCATGCAGAACATGGTCCAACAATTATTAAAAGCCTATCATCAAATCCAGCCAAAATATCGCGAATCTCCTTTTTATGGTTCTCAATATTTTGATAACCTTGATCAGATAACGGAAATTTGTTAATAATTTCATCACCAGTCGGTAATTTTTTGATTACTCTATATGTCATTTTCTAGGTCCTCTAATCTAAGAAATTTATTAATAATGTTTATAACATTATCCTACTTTAATGCTCTTAAAATATCTGCAACTGAAACATCAGTTGCAACCTTATCATCACAATATGCAATTTGCCCTATTTCACTCAATAAAATACATTTAACAATATTTGCACTTTTATTCTTCTTATCAAGCAAAGTTGCATTAGTAATTTCATTGATATCGTATCTACTTAATAATTTAGTAGAAACCCCAAGTTTATTCATTGTTTCTTCTATAATTTTTAAGTTGTCTAATGATAGTTTACCTAGATTGACAGCTATCTTTGCCTCAATAATAATCCCAATACCAACAGCAATACCATGTAGAATCTTATATTGACTTATTCGTTCAATTGCATGACCAACTGTATGTCCAAAATTTAATGACATCCGTAAGTTTTCCTCACGTTCATCATTTTCTACCACATATGCTTTTAGTGCAACTGCTTTCTCTACAATACATTGTAATACATATCTATCATAAGCTAAAATAGCCTTAATATTTTTTGCCACATATTCAAATGATTTGCTGTCAAAGGTTAAAAATATTTTTATTGCCTCAATTAAACCATTAATTAATTGTTTTTTTGGTAAACTATCTAGTAAATTTAGGTCCATAAATACCAATGTTGGTTGATAAAATGTTCCAACCAAATTTTTACCATATTTGGTATTAATCGCTGTTTTGCCACCCACACTACTATCTATCATGGATAGAAGAGTCGTTGGCACTTGTATATATTTTACTCCGCGCATATAAGTGCTAGCAGTATAACCGACCAAATCACCTATTACACCACCACCAAAGGCAATTACTAATGCGTTACGATTAACTTTATTCTCAAACATTTGTAATTCAAGCTTTTCTTTAGTTTTACTATTTTTGCTTTTTTCCCCAGCTTTGGTTTCAAGAGTTAATAGTGAATATCCAGCTGATTTTAACTCATTATTTAATCTATTAGTATACAGTTTAGTTATTTTATTATCACTAATCAATACTATTTGATTACCAGTATAATGTTTTTTTAAAAATCCTACAAAATCTTTAAATAAATCATAACCAATATAAATTGGGTAACTATAGTTATTAATACATTGTAGTTTTACGATAATTTTGTGCATATTTATTTATTACCAAATATATTGTGCGTAAGCTGTTGTAGATCCTCAGGTGACACATTTTCTGCAATCTTATTAACAAAATATGAACCTATAACACAACCATCTGCTATTGACAAAATCTTATTAACCATCTCTGAATTTGATACTCCAAATCCAACTGCAACAGGCAACGCTGAATTTAAGCATACTTCTTTAATTCTTTCTTCAATATCTAATGGTAATTCATCGCGAATACCTGTAGTACCTTTGCGGCATGCATAATATAAAAAACCATTGGTCGTACTAGACAATTGTTTTATTCTAGATAATGATGTTGATGGGGATGCAACAAATATTATAGATATATTATAACATTTTGCAAGAAATAATAATTCATCACTTTCTTCAAATGGTAAGTCTACAACCAATACCCCATCTACTCCAGCAATGCTTGCTTCATTTAAAAAGCCATCTAAATTATGTTGGATTTGGTTAAAATATGTAAATATAATAATTGCAACATCAGCACTACTTTGATTCTGTTCTAACTTTGTACGAATACCTTTAGTAATCTCTAAAACTTTTTTTAAATTTGTCCCATTTTTTAAGGATCGCTCCATAGCTTGTTGTATCACAACTCCATCTGCAACAGGATCTGAAAATGGAACTCCAATTTCTAAAACATTTGCGCCACCTTGAGCTAGAGCAACGAAATAGTCAATGCTTCTTTCTCCTCCATCACCAGCAGTTAAATAGGCTATCTTTGCTTTGGAACTAAAAGCTCTTTTTATTCTATCATTCATCTTTTAGCACTCCAGATAATAGCTGCGGCAAATCTTTATCACCTCTACCTGATAAGTTAATCAATATGACATCATTTTCATTAAATTGATCCGCATTTTTCATTAAATATGCCAATGCATGAGATGACTCTAATGCCGGAATTATGCCTTCAGTCTTTATAAGTAATTTAAAGGCTGATAGTGCTTCATCATCAGTTACTGAATCATAGATAGCTCTTTGTGTTGCAAAAAGATGCGCATGTACAGGACCTACTGCTGGGTAATCTAAACCTGCAGAAATAGAATAAGTATCTACAATTTGATTATTTTCATCTTGCAACACATATGTTTTGGTGCCGTGTAAAACTCCAATATGTCCATCAGCAAAGCGAGCTGAATTATTACCTAAGCCTTCTGCCCTACCACCAGCTTCAACTCCAATTAATTTAGTGTGTTTATCCTCTAAAAATGCTGAAAATATTCCAATTGCATTAGATCCACCACCGATACATGCTATTATAGCAGTAGGTTTTAAGTTATAAAATTCTTGCATTTGCGATTTAGCTTCATTACCAATTACTGACTGAAAATCTGCAACCAGCTTAGGAAATGGATATGGCCCTAATGCAGAACCTAAACAATAGTGCGAATTTTCATAATTTTCTGCCCAATCGCGAAGCGCTTCATTTACTGCATCTTTAAGGGTTGCAGACCCCTGTTCTACAGCCACAACTTTTGCTCCAAGTAATTTCATCTTAGCCACATTTGGAGCTTGCCTTTCTACATCAATACTGCCCATATATACAACACATTCTAAATCAAACATAGCACAAGCAGTAGCTGTTGCTAGACCATGTTGACCAGCTCCCGTTTCAGCAATAATTCTTGTTTTGCCCATTTTCTTGGCAAGGAGACATTGGCCTACTGCATTATTAATCTTATGCGCACCAGTATGAAGTAGGTCTTCACGTTTCAAGAACACCCGTAGTTTTGATCCTGATGAAATATTTTTAGCAAAAGATTTTACCTCAGTAATCGGCGTTGGTCGACCTAAATAAGTTTTTAAAAGAAGCAAATACTCTTCTCTAAATTCAACTGATTGGCCTATAGTATTATAAGCTTGTTCTAATTCTAACAATGGTGTGATTAATAATTCAGGAACAAATTTACCGCCAAATTTTCCATAATATTCTTTTCTAGCATGATTAATAAAATTTATAATCTTTCGTATATCTTTCTTGGCTAAGGATGCTTCAACACCTGATGATACATCAACCCCATTCGGCGAATATTTTGCGATTTGCTCTTTTACATTTTGTGCATTTAGATTACCAGCAATAAAAAACCGCAAGCTTGTTTTAACTGGTTCTATTTTATCAAAAAGAACAAAATCTTTATTTATATCTAAATTAGTAGGTATTGGCTTTCCGTCTGCAACATAAATTATTTGTAATTCTTTAGGTAATTTATCATAATAATTTCTAACAGTGTCACCATGTAATTGAACAATCTTTAATTGCAATTCACGAACTATATACAATAATTCTTCTAAGCTTTCATCAACAAATACACCAACAACTTGAGCCCCACCTTTTCGTGAAGCAGTTGTTATTTCTTTTGCTAGCTCTATATTTATCTTTCTTGGCGATACTTGTGAAAAAAGAAGTCCAATATAGTCTGCACCATTTTGGGCTGCTTCATAAGCTGTTTGTGCATCTGTAAGCCCACAAATCTTAACTAGCATCTAATTAAGCTCCATTTTTAAAAAAATCTTTGGGGTTTTCTAATCTAGAAAACGCTTCTCCAACTAAAACAGCATCATAACCAAGTTTGTATAGCTCATTTGCATCGGCAATTGATTTAATACCTGATTCTGCAACTTTAACTATATTATCTGGTATTTGATTAACTAATTTGGCAAACAAATCTGGATGCATTGAAAAATCGCTCAAATCGCGCTGATTTACACCTATCACATCTGTACCACTTTCTAAGGCAATCGGTAATTCATCTGGATGATGTACCTCAACTAGTGTTTCTAAACCAAACTCATGGGCCAATTTGACCATATGCGAAGTTTTTTCTTTTAAAACTGATACCATAAGCAAAATAGCATTAGATCCTGCTTTAGCTGCTTCAGCAATTTGCTCTGGAGTAAAGATAAAATCTTTACAAAAGATTGGAACACTGGTATCTTTTAATGAATTTGCAACGGTATACAAATCTTCAATTGATCCAGAGAATCCTTCGTCAGTCAATACAGAAATTGCTGACGCTCCTGCTTCCACATATTCTTTTGCTCTTCTAATTGGATCCTCAATATTTGCAATTTTACCCAAAGATGGAGAAGCACGCTTTATTTCACAAATTAGTGATACACCTGGTTTAGACATAAGCGCAGCTTTAAAACTTTTAGCTTTAGGCTTAGTGTCCAAAAGCTTAATACGCTTGCGCTCAATAATTTTTTGTAATTTGTTTGATTTCAGAATATTACCTTGTAATATTCTTTGCTGAGCAATTACCACACCATTTTTTATATTATTTACCTTCCCATATACATATAGTGCCACACCAGCATTTAAAACAACTGTGTCAGTTAAAGATGTATATGTCCCTGATAAGGTGGTTTCTAATACTTGTGCATTATAACTAGCATCACCACCTTTTAAATCATCTATGCCACATAACTTCAAGCCATATTCAGTCGGATCTATACTAAATGATGATAATTTACCATTATCAATTAATACTACATCGGTGTTACCTATACAACTTATTTCATCTAAGCCATTACCATATACAACCATACCGCGTTTTACATTAATCATTGATAGTATATTTGCAACTAATTCCACGTTCTGTTTGGAGTTTACTCCTATAACCATATATTGTGGAGATGCAGGATTTAAAAGAGGACCAATTAAATTAAAAATGGTAGGTATCCCAATTTCTTTTCTAATCAAACGTAATTGAGATAAAGCTTTATGAAAATTCGGCGCATAACAAAAAGCAAAGTTATCTATTGACAATGTATCTACAATTTGTGTAGCATCCATATTAATATTATAACCAAGCACCTCCAATACATCCGCAGCACCACAATTTGAAGATACTGCTCTGTTACCATGTTTTAACACTGGCACACCGCATGCAGCAACTAAAAGCGAAGCTGCTGTTGAAATATTAAAGGTATTGCTATAATCTCCACCCGTTCCAACGATATCTAATATTGGGTAATCAATTTTTATTCCCAGTGCTTTTTCTTTTAAAGCTTTTATAAACCCTATAATTTCATCGCTAGTTTCACCTTTACTAGATAGTAAAGATAAAAATGATCCTGCTTGTGCAGGAGATGCTTGTTGCAATAATTCTATTGCAGCAGCATAGCTTTCATCCTGAGTTAAATCTTCTTTCGATAATAATTTCTTGATATATTTTTGCATAATAATTTAATCTATCTTTAGTAATTTTTTTAAATCATATTTACTAGTTTTTAATACATTTGACCCACGTGTAACATTAGCAAGGCTAACTTTAAGATTTTTGGCTATGTCGCGCTGCGTTTCTTTATTTAATAATAGCTCTTTAATTATACATAGTCGATTCGCAAATTCAACCTTTTCAGTAGCAGTCAAGATTGTATCAAAAAACGCTTCAACCTCGTGCAAATCTTTGAAGTTATTGAACTGTTCAATAAATGCATGCCACTTTGGATTAGAATATTTTTTCAACACTACACCCTCTTTTTTGTAATGACGTAATATTACATCATTACAGAATATAATGTCAAGTTTTCAATATTGAGTATATTATTTATTGATACATATGGTATTGATTTATATACCATTCAGATAAATTATAAAATTAATTCTAGCAATACTACTTATCAAGTACAAACATCAGTTTATAGTAAAAGATTTTTGTACCAAAATTTGCTAAAAATAGCGTATAGATATCCTATTTTCACTTTTATAAAATGCATATTATACAATAGGTTCAATAAACCCTTATAGAATATTTTTCTTCGAAAAGTTAAGAACTATTTAATTATCAATTTGACAGATTAGTTATACTTAGCTAAAATTCCAATATGACAAGTTTAGTTAAGTGATTTTATTAAGAAGATACTTAATAATTTAAATAGATCAAACTACAAAATAATAAATATATAATTAGGAGAACTAAAATGAGTAAACATCTTTTGAAAGTTATATTTTTGATTGATGGTTTTACATTATCTCAAAATGCATTTGCAGTTTTTAATGGAGACAAAGAAGCTGATTTAGCATATGCAAAAAAACATAGATATGCTGCTTTAATGTACTTTAATCGTGTTCCTGATGGAGCATTTATAGGTTCGTGTGGAGCTACATTAGTTGATAGCCCCCTTATTGTGTAATAATGTCGTATATGACCA
>JBKDHQ010000141.1:0-20215 GCA_046336365.1 Neisseriaceae bacterium | reverse complement strand
GTATTATTTATTGATGAGCATGTAAATATAGAACAACAAAATTTAGCAAACTATAATGAAAACACGCTTTTTATATGTAAACAAAAAATTTACTGCCTAAATACTAATGAAAGAAAGCTTGCCTATTTTGAAGTATCAAGTAATATACTAACCGCCCAAAATAATTTTATGCAATATGCTTTTGTATCATTATTTTTATCCCTTTTGCTTTATTATGGTTATCAAATTCTAATGGACTAAGCTAATTAGATAATTTCTGACACAAAAATTCCATCCTTGTCCACTGTGGGAAATTTCTGAGATTTGCGGTTGGAACACCACACATTCTTACTCCACCATTATAATCCCTGCGAACTATTAGAATAGATTCAGTTCATTTTCTAACCATTTCTGTGCATTTAAAGACAACTCTGGATATACTTTCTTACGTATCTCTTCATAATAAGCTAAAATTTGACCTTGTTCTTCTTTTGATAATAAATTAACATCGATTAGCTTTTTACAATATGGCACCATAGTCAAAGTCTCAAGGGCATAAAACAATCCATAATCAGAATTGCGAGAATCTTCTATCTCTTTTATTAGACAAAGATTTTCAATACGAATACCATATTCGTTATCTAAATAAAATCCGGGTTCATTACTAAGAATCATCCCAGGTAATAGGGCAACTCCTGATAATCCAGGAGAAATTCTTTGTGGTCCTTCATGAACACATAAAAAGCTCCCGACTCCATGCCCAGTACCGTGTCGATAATTCAAAAAATATTTCCATAAAGATAATCTTGCCAAAGCATCTAAATGTTCACCATTGGTACCATGTGGAAATACAGCATTACCAAGCGCTAAGTGCCCTTTAAGCACTAAGGTATAGTGGCGTTTTTGAGTTGCTGTTGGAATACCTAAATGTATTGTTCTTGTGATATCTGTGGTGCCATTCAAATATTGTCCACCAGAATCAATTAAGTAAAGACTTGAATCATCAATAACTTTATTAGTCTCATGTGATGCCTGATAATGAATAATTGAGCCATTACCAGCAAAACCACTAATTGTAGCAAAACTGTCTCCCCTTGAAGTTGGTTGCCTTCTCCTAAATTCAGAAAGCTTATCAGCAGCAGCAATTTCATCTACTCCATTTTGCCAGCTTTGTTCTAGCCAAGATAAAAATTCTATTATAGCTTTCGCATCATAATAATGAACTTTTCGAGCACCATCTATCTCCACATTATTTTTAATTGCTTTTGCCAATACAATTGGTGAACGGTCTAAATTAATTTTTGCTACTTTACTTACAATATCTAACATCCAATAATTTGCAGTCTTACAATCTAGCATGACAGTACCATTAAGCTTAGATAAGTAATCACCAAATTCACTATATTGCAGTAATATCACCCCAGATTTGCTTAATAAAGTACTAAGATGCAGATCAACTTTATTACTATCAATAAATAAAACTGTTTTATTTTTACCAATAATTGCGTAAGATATAGCTAATGGATTGTAATCAATATCGCTACCACGAATATTAAATAACCAAGCAATTTCGTCTAATACATTAAGTACAATATAGTCAACCTGCAATTTATCCAATTCATCATAAATCCAAGCTAGTTTCTCAGCTAATGTAACACCAGTATAATTTGCTTCAAGATAAAAAGCTTGAGAGTTTGGTAAATTCAATTTTTCACCTAACTCAACTCTTGATAAATCAACTAAATTATCCTCTAGAAATACCAATTCGCCGCCTACTGAGTGTATTGATTCTTTCAGCTTTTCTGCCCGTTCAATGCCAACTAACTGAGGATCAACTCCTACTTTCTTACCTATAGCATTATCTATTAGCCATTGCTCGATTTCAGAAACAAATCCAGATTGTTTCATAAGTGTATAATAGTCAAAATTTAATTGTTGCTCAGCTTTTAAGAAATAGCGACCATCTGTCCATAAATATGCATGTTCTTTTGTTATCAAAACTTCTCCTGCTGACCCATCAAATCCACTAATCCATCCCCTGCGCTTCCAACATTCAGGTACATACTCACTATTATGTGCATCAATGGATGGGACAAGATAAAAATCTAATCCAAACTTATCCATATGTTTACGAAATATCTGCAGTCGCTTTGCAATATCCATATTAGGCCCTCATAACTTAATATTAATGACGAAAAACACGATAATTAGTAAGTACCATAGCTATATTTAATTCATCAGAAGCAGCAAACACTTCTTTATCTTTAATTGACCCACCTGGATGAATAATAGCGCTTACACCATATGAAGCCAGTAAATCTACATTATCTCGAAATGGAAAGAATGCATCGGATGCACAAACTGCCCCTGAAACCTCAAAACCAAACTCTTTTGCTTTAGAAACTGCAATTTTGGTAGAATCAATGCGCGACATTTGCCCAGCTCCAATACCAATTGTTTGCTTGTCCTTAACTAATACTATTGCATTTGATTTCACAAAGCGTGCCACATTCCATGCAAATAGTAAATCTTCATACTCATCATTTGATGGTGCCTTTTTAGATACCAAAGATAATTCTTTTATAGATAACTTTTTATCTTCTGGCGTTTGTAGTAATAAACCACCACCAATACTTTTATATTCAACTACATTGGTATTATGTGTTAAATCAATTTGTAATACTCGAATATTTGGCTTTGTGGCTAAAATAGTTAACGCTTCTGCATCAAAATCAGGGGCAATCAATACCTCTACAAATTGCTTGGTAATTTCTTGAGTAATCCCACCATCAAGCTTGCTATTTAATGCTATTATTCCACCAAAACTACTTACTGGATCAGAGCTAAATGCTTTTAGATAACTTGAAATAGCATCTCTATCTACAGCAACCCCACACGGATTTGCATGTTTTACAATAACACATGCTGGATTTTGAAATTGCTTAACACATTCCCAAGCAGTATCAGCATCAACAAGATTATTGTAAGATAATTCTTTACCTTGTAATTGCTTAAAACTGGATAATAATCCATCAATATTACCACTATTACGATAAAAAGCAGCCATTTGATGAGAGTTTTCTCCATAACGTAACGTTTGCACTAATTTTGCAGGAATAGTTAATTCTTCTTTAAACAAAGCTTCTTGGTGTAACTGCTTATCTAAATATTGGCTAATTAAACTATCATAATAGGAAGTATGAGAAAAAGCTTTTTGTGCCAATTTTAATCGTGTCTGTATTGTAACATCTTCATTACTACTTAACTCATCAAGTACAATCTTATAATCTTTTGGATTAGTTACTATCACCACATGCTGATGATTTTTTGCAGAAGCCCTAACCATTGCTGGACCGCCAATATCAATATTTTCTATTGCTTCATTAAATGTTACATCTTTTTTATTAATAGTTGCTTCAAAGGGATATAAATTAACGCATACTAAATCAATACTATTAATATTATGTTCTTTCATCTGGGTTAAATGTATTTCTTTATCACGTCTAGCTAGAATTCCACCATGAATTAATGGATGTAGTGTTTTTACCCTCCCATCTAAAATCTCTGGAAATTTGGTAATATCAGCTACTTCTGTTACATCTATACCATTTTCAGTTAAATATCTAAATGTACCGCCAGTAGATATAATTTCTATATCTAACTCTCTTAATTGTCTTGCAAAATTTAGTATATCTGTTTTATCTGAAACACTAATTAAAGCACGTTTGATTGTAGTTGCCATATTAATCGACCCTTGCTAGAAAATTCAAAAAAATATTACCATGGATTGTTAAACCAACCTTCTTTCAAATTACCCAATAATGTGTTTTGCTCATCTTTTAATTCAGCTATACGTCTTTGCGTTAGATATGCTGTTGTGACATCTCTTATATCATTTTTATTAAATTTATAAGCGTAATACATTTGTGCAAAATTAACATATGAGTCTCTAAATAAAATCCAATTACGTTGGGCTTGTTGCAACTGTAAGTCTGTTTTGGACTTTTTATTACTCCACGGATAATTATAATTATTGGGAATTTTATGAGTCAAAACTATTAGTTTATTATAGTTATTATTTAATTGCGTATCCAATAATACTCTCGACATTTTAATCTTGAACTTCTTTGGATAATGAAGAAATAAATTATCTATGGCATGTTTATAAAAATCAAGCATAATATGTTTAGAATTTAACCCCCAAATATATCGTCCACTTCCCTGAAATTGGCCAATACTAAACCGAAAGTCATTATCTGCATCTATAAAAGTTAAATATTTGGTTAAAGTATCATTTAAAGCATTAATTTCAATAGATTCAAATTTGACAACCATTTTCTTGTTAATCAATCTAAGACTATTTATATAATCACTGTAAGCAATATTAGAGCACCAAAACATATTGTTAGTATTTGAAGGAAGTACATTATCACTACCACCATCACAAATGCTTAGCTTTTTCATTTCATTATGATCAATCATCGATTGAATATAATTAACTAAAGCTTCAGGATTTTGAATAATAGTAAAAGATTCAGTTTTGGCTGCTTGTTTAGCATATTCTAATGCTTTTTTAAGATTAACTTTCTGCCCACCCAATCCATTTATGGTCATAAGTGATAACGCATCATATGCTTGTGCTTTAACAAATAAATTCCAGGCATCCTTACATTGTACATCAGTTCCTGGTGCCAAAGTTTTACTAAGAACAATCTGTGGACAAGCTTTAATACACTCGATATGATTTAAGCAAGCTGCGTTTACTATTGATGATATTAGTCCAAGTGATAGAAACCATATAATAACTTTATAAAACTTCATAATTGTAAGTCCTAACTTATTAACATTTGATCAAGAATCATTTAATTGCTCGAAAATTGAGGATGGGACACCATCTGAAATTATTGCTAAATCTAAAATACTTTCTTTAGTTGCATAAACTGCATATGGACCAAAAAGCTTGAATGAAAGATTAGCAATTAATCTAGTCTCATCTTCAGGTATAAAATCTGGAATTGGATGTGGAACAATCAAACAAAACAAGTGAGACAGAATTATAAAATGAACAACATCAACTATTATACTTTCATCAAAGTTATAAAGGTTATGATTACTATTATACTCAATTTTATTAATTTTAATTTCTTTCTCACCTATATTAGCATAGGCTTTAAATATTAAATCTCCACTCAATGAATGAACAAAATAAAAAATACTATTTCTAGCATAAATATCCCATTTAATTTCAAGAGATTTAGCTTTATACAAAACTCCTTCAAGCACATTACCACTATGTGGATAAATTAAATTACAGTTAAATGACAAAAATTTGCTGGAATCTACTTGAGTAAACTCCAAACCATCAGATTCTCTTAAGTTCCAGAATCTATCATCTGTATCTTTATCTGTTGCTGACGTGATATTAGAGCTAAAAGCTCTAATATCAAGTATTCGTTTATTAAATGGATTATCTTGACCCGGATCATACCAAATAAATTCATGTTGACTCTCTTGAGGTTTGGCACTAGATTTATTCATTAACATACCAAATAATTTCTTAGACAATATAATATGCCTTATAAAATAGTCATTTTTTAAGCTCCAGCCGAAATTTTACATTATATTAAGAAAAAACATGCAAAAATTAACATTTGAGCAAACGTCAACAAAAGATAATTCCTATATATACTCATCGTCTTTCAATCCTGGACTTTGTCATTTTTTTATAAAACGCTCCTTATAAAGCATATAGTCCATGTCGTCGCGTTTTATATCGTCATTTCGAATCCAGAATTGAAATACTTCGAGTATACTAACAAAATTCCATGCTAAAATAATTTCTTCAGTCGTGTATAGTCAATATTCAATATAAGCTTACTGTGAAAAAATAATAATTATCATTACAAAATCTGTATTTTATATTGATAGATAGATATCTGAATCCTTATTTTTTTATATTGACTTTCTTATTGATATATAGGTATAAATTTTTATGTAATTTTCAAGTTTTAGCAAAATTAAAGTTAAATTCCGTATAAAATTTTGTTCATGAGCGAAGCGAGTGTTTCAAAATTTAGTAATTTAACGCATAATTTTGCGTTAAAAAACTTGTATGGAATAAAAATTTATACTTATGTATCAATTTATTTCATTTAGTAAAAAAGTGAGGATTCAGGTATGTATGTATTTCATATGCATTGTTTTATTTTATCTAATTGATAGTGAGAATTCAGATATTTATATGAATAGGAAAATATGTCAAATTTTATTGTTATGATTTCAGGACGAGGAAGTAATCTCGAAGCAATATGTAAAAATGGTTTATCCTCAAACATTAGCTGTGTGATTAGTAATAACCCAGAGGCAAAAGGATTACAAATTGCAAAACAATATTCTATAACATCTATTGTTATTAATAATAGAAGCTTTGCTAACCGAGAAGAATTTGAAAAAGCTTTAATTAAAGTAATTGATGAGCATAATCCCAAATTAATTGTTTTGGCTGGGTTCATGCGTATACTGAGCCCATTTTTTGTAAATAAATATCCACAAAAAATCATAAATATTCATCCCTCATTGCTTCCTTCATTCATTGGAGTAAATGCACAACAACAAGCTTTTAATACAAAAGTCAAGGTAAGTGGTGCAACTGTACATTTTGTGACTAATGAACTTGATTATGGCCCTATTATTGCACAAGGAGCTGTTCCAATATTAGAAAATGATGATTGTAATAATGTGGCAAATAAAATTCTTACCTTAGAGCATAAATTATACCCATTTGTAATCAAAAAAATTATTAATGATCAGGTAAAGCTTAAAAATGATGGATATGTGATTGTAGAAAAATCTGATGACGATAGTAAATATTTCAATAGTTTAATCAACTATATTTTTTATTAAGTTGCTACATTGCTAATACGGCATGAATGAATAATCACCATTCACCATGCCATAGCTCTTAACTAAAATTCTATCCATGAAGTTGACGTTGATCACAAGCTAATGCAGCTTCGTGCGTTACCTCAGATAATGATGGATGCGCATGAATAATTCGAGCAAGATCTTCACTGCTTGCCTTAAATTCCATGGCAACAACTGCTTCACTAATTAATTCAGAGACAAATGGACCAACCATATGTACCCCTAAGATACGATCAGTGACTTCATCTGCTAATATTTTAACAAAGCCAACATTATTTCCAAGGCCTAAGGCACGTCCATTTGCCATAAAATTGGCAACACCTTTTTTGTAAGAAACCCCTTCACTTTTTAGTTGTTTTTCAGTTTTACCAACCCAAGCAACTTCTGGATTAGTATAAATAACCCAAGGAACAGTATCAAATTCAAAATGAGGATTTTGGCCAGCTATTCGTTCTGCAACAACAACACCTTCATCTGATGCTTTATGTGCAAGCATTGGCCCTCTAACACAATCTCCAATTGCCCAAATATTTGGTAGATTAGTACGACATTCAGAATCTACTTGAATAAATCCACGCTCATCAATCTCTAGCCCAACTTTAGAAGCAGTTAAACCCTCAGTATTAGGAACTCGACCAATTGCTACTATTAGTTTATCACATTTGATAGATTGTTTATTTCCAGATTCTTCATAATTAACTATTACATCAGTTCCATTGTCTTTTATATCACCAATTTTTACGCCATTTTTAATCACTAAGCCTTGCTTAAGCAAATTTTTTTGGAGTTCTTTTCCAACTTGTTCATCAGCTGCTGCTAAGAAAGTATCCATAACTTCCAAAATAGTAACCTTACTACCTAGTCTTAGCCATACACTGCCCATCTCAAGACCAATAACACCTGCACCAATAATACAGAGTTCTTTTGGTACTGTCTGTAATGCTAAAGTACCAGCATTATCTAGAATATTTTTATTATCAATTGCTATTTGCGATAACTGGCGTGGTACAGAACCTGTTGCAATAATTACATGCGTTGCCGATATTTGTTTTTTATTGCCTTTATCATCAATACTAATTTGCCATTGATTTGATGCCTGATCTTTACCAGTAAAGCTAGCCCACCCATGTAATTCTGTAATCTTATTCTTCTTAAATAAAAATGATATTCCGTTTGCATTTTTATTTACAATATCTTCCTTACGCTTCATCATTCTCACTACATCAATCTTGGCATTATCACAACTTATACCATGCTCAATAAAGCTATGGGTTAGTTCAGCAAAGTTTTCTGAAGATTGTAGTAATGCTTTAGATGGTATACATCCTACATTTAAGCAAGTACCACCTAATGAATATTTATCATCACGAATAAATCCATCAATGCATGCAACATTAAACCCTAACTGAGCTGCACGAATTGCCGCAACATAGCCACCGGGACCGCCTCCAATTACCACAACATCGAAATTCATTTTAACCTCTTATCAAATTTCTAAAAGCAATCTTTGTGGATCTTCCAAAGCATCCTTAATTGCTACCAAACTAGATACTGCCTCACGTCCATCAATCAAACGATGGTCATACGATAAGGCTAAGTACATCATTGGACGAATTACAATTTGCCCATTTTCTACAACTGCACGCTCTTTAATTGCATGCATACCTAGTATTGCAGATTGAGGCGGATTAATTATTGGAGTACTCATCATTGATCCAAAAATTCCACCGTTGGTTATAGAGAAAGTTCCACCAGTTAATTCATCAAGCTCTAATTTACCATCTTTAGCACGTTTTCCAAAATCAGTAATTTGACTTTCAATCTGGAAGATGCTCAGATTCTCTGCATTTCTTAAAATTGGCACTACCAATCCTCGCGGACTACCGACTGCTATACCAATATCAAAGTATCCATGATAGACAATGTCATCTCCATCAATTGACGCATTAACTACAGGATATTGCTTTAATGCATGAATAGTTGCTTTCACGAAAAATGACATGAAGCCTAGTTTAGTTCCATACTTCTTCTCAAATAAATCTTTATATTTTGCACGTAAATCCATTACTGGCTTCATATTAATTTCATTAAACGTGGTAAGGATTGCACTACCTTGCTGTGACTCTAATAATCTTTCAGCCACACGTTTTCTAATCCTACTCATTGGAACACGTTCTTCAATACGAGAACCACCACCTGACATTAATTTAAGCACATCCTCTTTCAGTACCCTACCGCCGCGACCAGTACCGGTTGCAGCATTTACATCTAAATTATTATCTGCTGCAATCTTTGCCGCTGCAGGCATAGCTATAGTATCATCTTTTGCTGTAGCAGGTTTTTTGGTATCTTTTGTATCTTTACTTTCTTTTCTATCTTCTTCCGAGAGTTCTTTAACTGACTCTGTAGCAACAGGTTTAATCTCTGTATCAAAATATGCAATGATCTGACCACTAGCAACTGTATCACCTTCTTTATGCAATACTTCTACTAATGCTCCGTTTTCAGGAGCAGGCAGCTCCATTACTACTTTATCAGTTTCTAAATCAATTAGATTTTCTTCACGTTTAACAAATTCTCCAATTTTTTTATGCCAAGACAAAAGTGTTGCTTCAGTGACAGACTCTGGCAATTGAGGAACTTTTATTTCTATTCTCATGACACTATTTAATCCTTATAGGTTTATTTGGCTTTAATAATTAATTTGCTAAGTCTAGCAAATTAATGAAATGTGAAATGTTCTATTTTTTATTATTTATATAGATGAAATGCGGACATTAATGCCCGCATTTTTATTTAACTATGTGACTTGACGTAATCAATAGCTTGTTGAACATTAGTAATTTTCTCAGCATCTTCATCAGGAATTTGACAATTAAATTCTTCTTCCAACGCCATAACTAATTCAACGGTATCTAGTGAATCAGCACCTAAATCTTCTATAAATGCTGCTTCATTTTTAACAGCTGCTTCTTCAACACCTAGTTTTTCAGCAATAACTTTTTTTACTCTTGCCTCAATGTTTTCCATGGCAAAACCTTTCCTTTATTAAAAAATGTTATAAAAATAAGCCTATGTTAAAAATAGAAATATTATTTTTAAATACATAACACAAATAACATAATGCCTATAAGTTTAGCAAAATCATATAACCCAAATAGCGTTAGTATAATACATTTTAAAACACTACGTATGATAAATTTATCATCATTACCTGCCCTATAACAAAATATACAAAGATATCAGAAAGTTACAATAAACTTAAACATTAATAGTGCAAAATAAGGTAAAATCTTACCCTGAACTACATTTTAGAACATATAAAAAATCAATATGGTTACTATGGAAGAATTAAATATGCAAGATGACATTTGTTATCTTGATGAATTGATAATCGAGGGGATAACTACAAATGGGATTAAATTTCGTCCAAGTGATTGGGTAGATCGCTTATGTGGAACATTAGCGGCGTTTGATAACCAAAAAATGTCCTATTCTCCTTATTTGCGTCCATTAATATATAAAGATATGAACTGTGTAGCAGTCAAAAAATCTTTACAAGAAAAAGACCCTAATATATTTCAGTTTATTCTACAATTTGCTGCTGACAATAATTTAATTGTAGTTGACTGTGCAAAATTTAAAAAGCAAATAGTTGAAGATGAGGCTATTTAAATGAATAAACACAATAGTGGCAAGGCACTTGTACTTCATGGACCTAATATCAACATGCTTGGAAGTCGTGAGCCTGAAATTTATGGTAGAACTGCTTTAAAAGACATAGATGATAATCTTAAAAAAATTGGTAAACTGCATAACATAATGGTAGAATGCTTTCAAAGTAACAGTGAAGGTGAATTAATTACAAAGACACAAAGTGCAATCACAATACTATATGATTTCATTATTGTAAATCCAGCTGGCTATACTCATACTAGTATTGCCTGGCGAGATGCATTTCTTGCAGTTAAAATTCCATTTATAGAAATTCACTTAAGCAATATATTTTCACGTGAAAACTTTAGGCATAAATCATTTTTTTCTGATATCGCAGTTGCAGTCATATCTGGACTAGGCACAGATGGCTATGAATTAGCGCTAAATTATGCAATTAGACAAATATCTAATAAGGAGTAATCAAAGTTATGGATATTAAAAAAATTGAGGAAATTATTAAGTTAGTTACTGAATCAGGAATTTCTGAGTTAGAAATTTCTGAAGGCGAAGATAAATTACGTATCTCTACAATAAAACCAGGTGAAACTTATTCCAATACCCAATCAGTAGTACAAGCACAACAACCAATTCAATATATTGCAACGCCAAACCTTCCGCAAACCGAAGTACAAATCGCACCACAAGCTGTAGAATCTACCACTGCCACTCATGATGATGCAAATTACATAAAGTCTCCAATGGTGGGTACTTTTTATCGTGCAGCCTCTCCCACTTCTGCCTCATTTGTTGAAGTTGGCCAAGAGGTTAAAGTTGGTCAAGTTTTATGTATTATTGAAGCAATGAAATTAATGAACCAAATTGAATCTGAAAAAAGTGGTACCATAAAAGAAATTTTAATTAAAGATGGTTCTCCTGTTGAATTTGGGCAGAGATTATTTGTAATCGCTTAAGTTTTTTAGGGTAGTAGCTTACAGCCAATTATATTAATGGAAAAATAATAATGTTTGAGAAAATTTTAATCGCTAATCGTGGCGAAATTGCTCTACGTATACAAAGAGCATGCCGTGAATTAGATATAAAGTCTATTGCCATTTACTCTGAAGCAGATAAGGATGCTAAATACGTAAAACTCGCTGATGAAGCAGTATGTATTGGTCCTGCACGTTCAGGGCAAAGCTATTTAAACATACCAGCAATAATTGCTGCTGCTGAAATAACTAATGCACAAGCAATACACCCTGGATATGGTTTTTTATCTGAAAATGCTGAATTTGCAAAAAGGGTCGAAGGAAGTGGATTTGTCTTTATTGGTCCTAAAAGCGAATCTATATCAATAATGGGTGACAAAGTTAAAGCTAAGGAAGCTATGATTAAAGCATCTGTTCCTGTTGTACCTGGAAGCGAAGGTGAATTACCTTTAAATGTTGAACAAGTAAAAAAGATTGCTCAAAAAGTCGGCTATCCTGTTATTATAAAAGCAGTAGCTGGAGGTGGTGGGCGTGGTATGCGTGTTGTCCGTGCTGAAAATGAGTTAGAAAATGCCTTAGAAATTACTCGTAGTGAAGCACAATCTGGTTTTGGTAATTCTGCTGTATATATGGAAAAATTTCTGACAAACCCACGTCATATTGAAGTTCAAATACTTGCAGATGAATATGGCAATATTATACATCTTGGCGAGCGTGATTGTTCAATGCAACGACGTCATCAAAAAGTGATCGAAGAAGCTCCAGCACCTGGTATATCTGAAAAATTACGCAAAGAAATTGGAAATTCGTGCGTTAGAGCTTGTAAATTATTAAAATATCGTGGAGCCGGAACTTTTGAATTCCTCTATGAAGATGGTAAATTTTATTTTATAGAAATGAATACTCGAGTACAAGTTGAGCATACAATAACTGAAATGATTACTGGAATTGATATTGTAAAAGAGCAAATATTTATTGCAAGCGGCGAAAAATTGCGTTATAAACAATCTGACGTAAAGTTTACCGGGCATGCAATTCAATGTAGAATTAATGCTGAAGATCCATTTACTTTCATACCATCCCCAGGTAAAATTGATATTTGTCATTTTGCTGGAGGTATTGGTGTACGTGTTGATTCACATGTTTATTCGGGGTATATAGTACCTCCATATTATGACTCAATGATTGCAAAGATTATATCATATGCTGACTCTAGAGAACATGCAATTAATAAAATGAAAGGGGCATTACTTGAGTCAAGTTTTGTAGGGATAAAAACTAATACTGCATTACATCTAGAATTATTAAATGATCGAGGATTTTGTAGCGGTGAACAATCAATCCATTACTTAGAAAATTACCTAAAAGCTAAAAAAGAAGGTTGATAAATTTTTTATGGCATTTACACAAGTAACAGTTTGTATTGGGTCGACAAAAGCTGAAGAGTTGTCTGATATATTTGCAAATCTTGGCTGTTTGTCTGTCTCAATAGAAGATCAATACGAAGGAACAGAGAAAGAAGAGCCCATATTTAATGAACCCGGAATGGAAGTAGATAAGCTATGGGAATGTAGTAAAGTTATTTCATTATTTAACGATACAGATAATATTGATCAAATTATTAAAAATGCTACAGAATTATTAGGCCAAGCATTTGAATATGATGTTGATTCTATTAATGATCAAAATTGGGTTTCTCTAACACAAAGCCAATTTAAGCCAATTAAGGTTAGTGATACTTTATTTATTGTACCATCTTGGCATAGCTCGCCCAACGCAAAAGCTACCAATATAATCCTTGATCCAGGATTAGCTTTTGGTACTGGCACACATGCTACCACTTTCATGTGCTTAAAATGGCTTAATGAAAATATCTCGAACAGAGATAATATCCTTGATTATGGTTGTGGTTCTGGAATACTTGCTATTACCGCAAAAAAACTTGGCGCTATTAATGTGTCTGGAGTCGATGTTGATTCACAAGCAATTGAAGCAAGTATCTATAACGCAAATAATAATCAGGTAGAAATTAATTGGTACCTGCCACAACATTTACCTTCTCAAAAATTTGATATTGTAGTTGCCAATATTTTATCAAATCCCTTAAGGATACTTGCTCCAATTCTAGCAGAACATACGCAAAAAATACTAATTCTATCTGGTATTTTAGAAACTCAAATCGATGAATTATCTAAGATTTACCAACAATGGTTTAATGTTACCATAGCTGATACCATGGATGGCTGGGTATTATTACAGTGTGAAAAAATATAGTTGCTAATTGATTAGACATAATGTATTATAGTATGTCAATCCTCATTTTTTATTATGAGCATATATACTATGTATTAGTTAGCTATTAAATAATATTAAAAAATGAGGTTTTACGTAGATTTAAATAAATGCAGGCTGATTATGAAACAATATAGAAATAAAAAATTTAATGATATACCAAATATTTATAAGGATGCTAAATTGCTTTCTTCAATAAGAAACACATGCGATTATTTGGATGAATTAAATAGCATTTTAGACAAATGTATCCCAACTGAATATACTAATTTATGCCATTTTGGCGCAATTGACGAGAATAAAAATATTATAATCTTATTTATAAAGGATCAGCTTATTTTTCATAGAATGAGAACAATGAGTGAAAATATATTACGTGCTCTAGAACAGAATAATTTCAACTTCGATGGAATCTTATTTAAAGTAAAACAATATCATCAAGAATATAAACCTCAGCAAATCAATAAATGCCTATCAAAAACCCAAAAAGAAAAATTAACAAAACTAGCTGAGATAATTGGTAAACCAGAACTCATACATCATGAATCTTTAGCTATTAACGACGAAGATACGGAAATAGTTTTATAAACATATCTTGGAAAATTACAATATTGGTATTATTTTTCTTTGTGCAAAATAAAGTACCAACCACAAGCAAATAATATTGCTGTTGGACCTATAGCAGATAATACTGGATTCCAAGAGAACAATACTGCCATATAACCTACTAATTTATTAACAAAGAAGAATGACACTCCAACAATAATTCCGACAAATAATTTACTGCCTAAATTTACATTTCTTCTATTGTTTGGTATGAAAGCAATAGCTAATAATGCCATTGATAAGCAAGCGATAGGATAGATCAACTTTCCCCAAAAAGCAATATCATAACGACGAACTGATTGATTATTATCTTCTAAATGACTTATATATTTCATTAAAGCAAATGCAGACATTTCTTCTGGTGCAACCACTAAAACGCTAAAATACGTAGGATCAATTGAAGTTTGCCACTCTTTATTAGCTTTTGTACTTGAGATAATCCCATTTGGAGTATATTCATTAATTGTAACATTTTTTAGATGCCAAACTCTTGTAGCTTTATTAAATTCACCTTCGTTTGCATACATGTACTTTTGCAGCTGAAGCTCTTCGTTATAATAAAAAACATTAATACCAAGAATAGTATCATTTGGCATAACCTGTTTGATATTTACGAAGGTATTTTGGCCATCCTTACTCCAAATTCCAGATTGCAGATTAGTTGATACTAGTTCTTTTAATTTAGAAATTTTATAAGCTTTAGCAAAGTGATCTGCTTGTGGTGCAACCATTTCCCCTAAAATCAATGTAATAATTGCAAATATTAAGCCATATGTTGTTAATATTGCCGTTATTCTTCTCAAAGAAACACCACTTGTTCTTATAATTGCATACTCAGAATAATTAACCAAACTTAACATTCCAAGCATTACGCCAATTAATACTGCCAATGGAAGTAGTAAATAAGTAAAACTTGGAACTAATGCGGTAATATATATAAGCATAGAGAACATAGTAAAGTTACCCTTACCTATACTACCTAATTCCGAAAGTATAGTAAAAATTGCAAAAAGCATAACAAAAGCAAATAATACCAAAAAGGTATTGAATAAGCATTTCTTAAAAATATAGCGCTCTATAATCATTTTAATTTGCGACTTTTTGAAAAGAAATAACCCTTTGGATAGGTTTTAAAATATGTAAGAAGAATTCCAATTAATATTATAATAATATGAACCAGTTGTACAATAAATATTGAAGAGATAACCCCCTGGCCTACATAACCATTTAAAGTTAAAATAGCATTGTTATATATCGCATATATAAGTGGCGGAAGAATAAATACAAAATTACCCTGCACCCTGCCTGTCTGAATACTCATAGGTACAGAGAGGAATGTCATAACAAACATCATAACCGCAACAGATATTCGCCATGAAAGTTCAGCTTTTGCCGCATTAGGATTAGTCGCTTTATTTATTGTAGTTACAAGATGCTGTACTGAAGATGTATCAATGCTATTATTTTGCAATGTAGATGGGTTATAATTTTGTTTAATCGTTGCTGTTAGTTCTTCAAAAGACATATCCATTCTACTATACTTATCATCATCTTTACTAGATATTTGATATCTATGCCCATTTTTCAGAGTTAAACTAGTCAATCCATCTTTATTTTCGATCTTACCTTCTGTTGAAGTTATGTTATAGGTAAGACCTCCACTATCTATATATTGAATAAAAATATCTTTAGCATAACCAGTAACCAGTGAATAATGGTCTAAATAAAATACATTGCGCCCACTATCATTTTCTCTGAATACCCCTGGGGCTGGAGAAAAAATATTAGTCTGCTGTTTAGATAAAAATTCTGTATATTGAATTCTTTTACCTGTAGCCCAAGGCGTTATATACATTGTTGATATTGCACAAAGTATAGCTAACGGAAGCGCAAAAACACTTACCGCCTTTAACCAAAAAAAAGGAGACACTCCAGATGATAGCCAAACAATCAATTCATGATCTTTACAGTATCTATTGATGGTTATAACCACTGTCAAAAAGCATGCAATTGTTAAAATCATAGGAAAGCTTGCAATAGTTCCATATAACATAAGTGCAACTAATGTTGATGCAGGTAGGCTAGTTGAGCCACCATTTTCTAGTAATTTAAATAGCTCCGTAATTGGTAAAATAAATACTAGAACTGTCAGAATTTTTACTGCATTGCTTACTAATTCTTGATAGAATATTTTTTTAATTAACATATATATTACTTAATCGTGATAAAATTCTTCTGGTTAAGCTATAATCAATGTGCAACTAACTACACATAATTTAACTCCTTTTTAGGAAAGTATTTTATCACCTTTATACAATTATATGGAGTATATTGAAACATGAAAATTAAAATCAACAAGTCTACTATTGAAATAACCAACAATCACACATTAACAGCAGATTTAACTGTAGTTTTTAGTTTTGAACATGAACTCCTAATAAATGGCAAAAAATTAATTAAAAATAGTGAAATTACAAAATTAGCCAATCTAAAAGAGTATGGTAGCCACCATTTGTTTTCCAATACCAATGGACACTTTTTAGTCTTAAGTTTAGGTAGCAAATCAAAATTCAATCTTGCTAATTACTTAAGTTCTCTTAGAGAGCTTGCAGAATATCTTAGTAAAAATCACAACATTACTAAATTAAATATAGTTATTGAAGAACAAATAGCAACCTTACTTAGTTACACAACAGAATTTTATATTGAACAAACTATTTTTCATTTAATGAATTATTTATATTATTTTGATGAACAAAAATCTATTACAAAAATGCTTGAGCTTAATCAAATAAATGTAACGTCAAAAAATGATATTACTCAAATTATTAAAAATACAATTAGTCTAATAGATGGATTATTCTTATTAAGACATTTAGCAAATAATCCATCTAATATAGTTACTCCAAGTTATATAGCAGATGCAGTAAAAGATTTTGGAAAATTTTCAAAAAAAGTTAAGGTTAATACTTTAAACACTAAAGAAATTAAAAAAGCCAAAATGAACACATTTCTTGCAGTTGCTAGAGGATCTACCGAAGAACCCAAGTTTATTCAATTAGAATATAAAGGAGGTAGGCCTAATAGTAAACCAATCGTATTGGTTGGTAAAGGTATTACCTTTGATACAGGAGGAATTTCGCTAAAACCAGGTGAAAACATGCATACAATGAAATATGATATGTGTGGTGCTGCTACTGTTATTGCAGCTTTTTTATCTACAGTAAAACTAGAATTACCAATTAATTTAATAGTATTAGTACCAACTTGTGAAAATATGCCATCTGGTAATGCAATTAAACCTGGAGATATTGTTAAAACTTTATCTGGACAAACAGTTGAAATATTAAATACTGATGCAGAAGGTCGTCTAATCTTATGTGATGCACTAACCTATGCAAAAAAATATAATCCAGCTCTAGTAATTGATGTGGCGACTTTAACAGGCGGTGTTATTGTTGCATTAGGTAGTGTTGCAAGCGGCTTATATTCTAATAATGATGATTTAGCTAATCTTCTTATAGCATCAGCTAATAATACGAATGACAAAGTATGGAGATTACCTTTATTTAAAGAATACCATGATATGTTAAAAAGCGATTCAGCTGATATTGCAAATATTTCAACTAAAAAAGGCCAAGCAGCCAGTCCAACAGCAGCATGTTTTCTAGAAAAATTTGTTGACTACAAATGGGCACATTTAGACATTGCTGGTGTTGATAGTGGCCCTGATATTTTTAATGCTAAAAATTACAATGGTGCTACCGGAAGACCATTTTACTTATTAATGGATTTTTTAAGAAATTCTGCTAATAAAAAGTTAAATTAAGCTTTATTAATAATCTCTACATGTATATAACCGTATCTTTAGTGTTATATACGTGTAGAAAATTGTTTTATGCTTTCTAATAGGTTAAACCAACCGTTAACATTTCACCAAAGGTATTTTGGGGAATATAAACAGTTCCTGAAATGTTTGACTGATGCTGATAATTATTCCAAAAGCCACTTAAACCGATTTGAAAATCTTTAGTTACGTTATATTTAGCACCAATAGTCGTAGTTAATTCATAATTTGTTGCAGCATAACTTTTTCCATATTCCGTAGTTTGTATCGTTTTAATTGCACCACTTTGATCCCAATTATAATTATATAGTTGATCAGCATAAAGCATTAAATTTTCGCCAAAACGATATGACAGTCTAAGTCCCACTCCACCAGTTAAAAAAGAATCTATTGTTGCTACATTCTCATAACCATTTGCAACAATAGTAGATGCTGCCCAATTAGCGTTACGTCCAAACATTACATACGGAATAATCTGCATTTTATCATCTAGTAGAGAAAATGCATAACCACCTTTTAACAAGATACTATACATAAATGGGTTTTGGCCAAATGCGTATGCTTGCGAATTTGGTTGCCCGCCACTTCCACCATTTTTATAATCAGGACCAAGCGTTGGTTGTGAATAATTTGTAACCATATTCAAACTAGCATCAGCCCAAATCCCTATGTCAAATAAATGCTCTACTTCTAAATTAATTGCTTGTTGATTTGCTTGTGCAGTACTTTGATCTCCATTTATCAATGTCATTTGAGTAAACTGATAACCCAAATTATATTCATTTTGAAAGGCCTGAAAGCCACTTCCATCTGCAAATACATTAGTAATAAACAATAAAGAACCTAATATTAATATACGTTTCTGCTTCATTTATACTTTACACCTTAATAAGTTAAACCAATTGATATAGTACCGCCAAAGGAACCTTCATTACCAGGATAATATACTCCAACCTTTGTATTTGGATCAGTTGGTAATGCAGCCATATTTTGATAAATTGTATAAAAGGCACTAAGCCCTAGCTGTAATTGCTTATATACATTAAATTTCGTACCAAGTGTTGTTGTATAAACTTGGTTATTCTGTGGCATAACTCCATTTATTGGCCCAGATTGATCCCAATTATAAGCTATTAACTGATCTAAATATAAATCAACTGTACTATTAATTCTATACTCTACCCTACCACCAATACCAGCGGTATAGAAGAAATCGTTAGTAACATTCTTGTTATTATTGTAAAGCAAAGTACTTGCAGCTAAATTAGTATTTCTTCCAACTAAAGCATATGGAGTTAATAATAAATGTTCATCTATTAAACCAAACCCATAACCCACTTTAGCATTTAAACCACCTAGATTCCACATTTGGTTAAATGCAGAAGAGCCATAGCCTATTCCATTTACTTGGTTGTTTAATGAGCTCGTAACTATATTACCGCTTATATCAAACCAAACACCATTATTAAACAATCGCTCAACATCAATACCATATGATTGTTGAGAAACTCCAGCCATATCACCTACCCCATTTTTTAGAGTAGTTTGGCTAATGCCAAAATTTAAATTAAACTGTCTATCAAATTCCTGAAAAGACGTATAATCATTATTTGCAAATACATTTTGATTAATACCTAAAATACCGCATATTAACAAAATACGTAGTAATCTTCTTCTCACAGTAAATTCCCTTAATAAGAAAACAAAATTGAAGAGCGATTTTATCATAAATTTTATATTTTATGTGATACAAAAACATATTGGAAACTTCTGCAATATAGGTTATAATCTTCTAATTACAAAAATATACTAAATTTTCTAAGCTAAAATTTTTTAAAATCTGATTTTTTGTTAAATTTAAGTAAATTTTCATAAAGTATACTAGCCCAATCCCTATTATTTTATGCAAATAACCCAATTT
>JBKDHQ010000140.1:0-13327 GCA_046336365.1 Neisseriaceae bacterium | reverse complement strand
AATCTTGCTTTTGCATGTGGTGATTCAATACTTAGAACTCAATTATTTAATTTACTCACGGGACAGCCAATAAAATCAAGCTCTAAGATACAAAATATAATGTTAAATTTTTAAAGATCTAAAAAATGTCAGGTAATAAGAGATTTTTGGTAAAACTGATGCAATAACGCCATTTTTCTAATATTAATCAACTTTTATCACTACATACCGATCCAACTGTTTGGCTAAATTATGTTTGTTTGCAATATTTGCTAAAAATTTCTCTATAGAGCATCCACTAAAACTGATATATAGAGTTGAACTTTTGAATTTTCCTTGTACTGTTTTAACTTCATCTTCGTGTGTTACTATATAAAAAGTTGTATTTTTCTGTGGTAACTGATCTAAGTTATCATTAGCAATATAATTATTTTTACTATAAAATTCTAACCCCTTTAAAGGCATATCGTCCATTTTATAACCAACAATAACACCATTTTTTACATTTTTATTCAGCTTTGTTGCAATATTATAACCAACATCATATTTGGCATATGCAATGCCATTAACACACATAATCACAATAAATAAAGTTAAAATCGAAACCACTGGATATATTATATAATTTGAATCACTCCATTTTTTATAAATTAATACTAATGTTATTACGCTTACACATACTAATATACTTAATAAAATGCGGGTGTTCCCTTGAAATACAATAAAACTTAGCATAGCTGCAATAAATAGAAATAAAATGCTAAGAAATATTTCAATGTAGGCAATTATCCTTTTTTTATTAATATTAAATACTTCCAAAGATAAGTCAGATACACACCTAGCACAAATAATACAAGCAAAAGGAAAAATTATATTAGTATAATGATCTACTTGAAACGTAGTTGCACTAAATAAAAGGAAAGTGATACAAAAAGAGCCTAACAAATAAGTATTTACAGCTTGTTCTACATTTAAACTTGATTTATTACAAGCTCGGAATCGCTTCATAATTGCCCATAAAGCGTAGAAAAATATTGGCCACCACGGCAAAAATGCCCATAAAAAAGTATGGACAAAAAATAGCCAATGATATGGCATTGGATTTGTCGTTGCTATAGGCCCTGTATTAAAAAATCTTCCAAATTGACTGTCCCAAAAAAACCACTTTATCCCTGATACATGATTTACTCCGAATATAATTTTTTCTGGATGCATATCAAATTGTATGTATAGCGACACAACCTCAGGAAACGTTAAGATAAAAGATAGCACTATTGCTAAATACCATCTTAAGTCTATAAAGTTTTTCAGTCTTTTCTGATAAATCCATAAACTAATTAAGCCACTTGAGATTGTGGCCATAACAAATATGCCTTTTGTCATCATTGCTAAAGCACTAAAAAATGAAGCAAATAATAGGTTTCCTATCTTTTTTTCGTGATCAAATAATAAAAAATAATAACATGCTGGGATAATCTCACCTAGCAAGTAAGCTTCAGCTCTAACATCTATGGCAGATAACATCAGATGTAATGTTGTAAGATATAATAATGTAGCTAATAGGGACACCTTTTCATCACACCAAATTTTTGCTAATTTATATGTATAATAAGCACCAATTAGATTAAAGATAAATCCGGGAAGTATATATGCAAATGAATTAACTCCGAATATCTTAAAGCATATTGCTGTAATCCAAAAGGGGAAATGAGGCTTATCTAACCAGTCCTTGCCAGATAGGATTAAATTTGACCAATTATTTGATAATGCTATATGTTTTGCTATACTTGCATAATAAGGTGAAAAAGTACTGCCTAAGATGGGGAAAAACATTCCAAGAGAACCAACTAGTATAGATAACCCAATTAAACCCACAATAGTTTTATTAGAACTTAACAAAATATACACCTTAAAGATAATTAGACCAATATTATACATTAATTTTTTTACATAAATTATGCTATAATTGCGTTATATTTTAAACTAATTTAGGAAACATGCTATGAAAAATAATAAACGTAAAGGTTTTACATTAATCGAAATCATGGTTGTTCTTGTCATAATTGGGATTATGGCAGCATTAATTGTTCCCAAAGTATTAGGACGTGCTGAAGATGCAAGAAAAGTAGCAGCTAAATCAGATATTTCTGCTATTATGAATGCGCTTAAATTATATAATCTTGATAATATGCGCTACCCTACCAATCAACAAGGTCTGGAAGCTTTAGTATCGAAACCAACTGTAGCACCGATACCTAATAGCTATAAAGATGGTGGATATTTAGATAAACTTCCTACTGACCCTTGGGGCAACGCATATCAATACCAAAACCCTGGAAAACATGGCGATGTTGATGTATATAGCCTTGGACAAAATGGCAATCAAGGTGATGGAGAAAATAGTAGCAGCATAATCGGAAGCTGGCAACAATAAGTTGCAAATTATACACAACAATAAATGAAAGATAAAGGTTTTACACTACTTGAAATCTTAATAGTGTTATCTATAATTGCTATTATGTCATCTGTTGTTGTACTTAGTATTGGAGCCCCTACTTACTCCTCCTTTATCGCCAATGCTAGGAAAATTGCATCCACCTTAAGCATATTAAGTGATGAAGCTGTTTATACAAATAGTGTTATTGTATGTGATGTTGATAAAAGTGGACTTTATTGCCAAGCATATAAAAATGGTGAATGGAGAGATGTTAATATTAATAATATAGTATCGTGGACATGGCCCAAAAATTTTACTGTTGAGCAAGTTTATATAAATGGAGCGCCACTTAAGCAGGGCGAAAAAATAAAATTTTTTGCAAATGGTGATCAACAGCCCACTTCTTTGCAAGTAACTGACGGAAGGTATCATACATGGATTGATGGCAATCTTGATGGTATTTTTCAGGTAAATAATTAAATGATAAAAAGAGGGTTTACATTAATTGAATGCCTTGTAGCATTGTTAATTATTGCAATTGTGCTTGCTTCAGCTACTCGTGCAATTGGTATGTCAGTTGACGATGTACGTAACAATTATATAAGGGAAGCAGCAATGTGGATTGCTGATAATCAAATAACTCAATTTTATCTGGATAATTCATACCCAAATCTAGGAATAAATAAGCAGGAAGTTAATATGGCAAATATTGACTTTATAATGACAACAAATATACAAGCAACAGGAAATCAATACTTTAGAAGAATAGTAATTTCTGTTAGTGAGAAAAATAGTCCAAACTATATTATATATCATACCGTAAGCTTTAAATCGCAATATTAATGAAAAAAAAATTTGGATTTACTTTAATAGAATTAATGATTGCTATAATGATATTTGCGATAATTTCGATAATATCATATAGAATTATTTCTTCGCTGCTTATAACAAAACAAGTTGTAACTAATGCTCAAAGTAAATGGGGAAACCTTGCCCATACAATAAATAGAATAAGCACAGCCATAAACAGTGCTGTACCCTTAGTAGTTAGAAATGCAGATGGGAATATTGTACCGGCAGTATTGGGGATTAACAAATTAACTCAACAATTTGATTCCCAACTAGAGTTGACAATGAGTGGACGAATTGGAGACCCTATTTATGGAACAACACCTCCAAGAAGAATTGGTTTTCGTTTTATTAACGGCACTTTGTATCAAATTAGCTGGACAGCTTTAAATAGAGTTAACACAACTATCCCTAGGGTAGATATATTACTCAATAATGTCTCCTCATTTGACGTCAGTTATCTTTACCCAGACAAACAGTGGCGCGATACATGGCCATTAGATAGTGCTAGTATTAGTTTATTGCCAACTGGAATTAAAATAGAAATAAAAATGGGTAGTGGTGAGAAAATCGTAAGGCAGTGGTATTTATGAGATTTTTAACCAAACAAAATTCTAACAAAGGAACTAGATTAGCTATAATATCCAAATATAAACAAAATGGAGCTGCTTTAATCACTGTGTTGGTTATTGTATTTGTGATTATGGCAATAATAACAAATATTACTGTTGAAAATTATCGTACTATCCGTAGTTTAAGCAATCAAAAAGTTCAAGAGCAAGCCCAAGCAATCTTAGTTGCAGCTACATCTTTTGGTAGAGCCGGTTTAGCAACCAGTGCAGCCACCTCACCAATTGATACCCTACAAGACATCTGGGCTCAGCCATTTCCAAAATCTAATGTTCTAGATGATATTCAAATGAGTGGATATATTGTTGATGAACAAGGAAAATTTAATATAAATGATTTAGTGAGTAACGGAATGATCAACCAAACTGTTCTCAATCAATTCGTAGCTTTATTAGGATATTTAAATTTACCCACAGCAATAGGATACTCAATTGCAAGCTATATGGCATCCCCCCAATATGAAACAGATATTATGAACCAATATACTACGGGTACACCAGCCTACAGACCAGCAGGTCGACCTTTAATTGATACATCAGAACTAATTTTAGTAAAAGGTATGCAACAAGATTGGGTTTACAAATTATCTAAATATATAACAGCAATTCCACAAAATATAAATTTTAGTACTGAAAGTATAAATAATCAAAAACAACCTAATCCAATTAGCCCTCCTATTGGTACGGGAAGTATACTGGTAAATATAAACACTGCTCCTGCCGAAGTTATATCAGCAAAAAGCGGCATCCCCTTACCAATTGCACAACGTATAGTAACTACAAGGAATGTACAAGCATTCCAAAGTACTACAGATATTACAAACTTCCTTAGCAAAAATGGTATAATCTTGTCACAAAGTACAAATAAAGGCACAACAAGTATTCAAATAAATACTTTGACAGCATCATCACAATATTTTACTATTCATGCGATTGTAGATAGTGGTGATTATGAATTTAAATCTGTAAGTTTAGTTTATAGGCAAACCCGAAATGGCCAATGGCCACTAATTTTATGGCAGCATCCTGAATGAGAGTATTAAGATTATTCGTAACAAATAACTTGGACATTCCTTTAAATTGGATTTTAGTAGATAATGAAACCAAAACTGAAAGCGGTACATCAACTTGGGATGAGTTATCTGTCTTTGATAATGTAAGTTTAGAAATATATTTGGATGCACAATGTTGCAGCATATTACATACTAATGTAAAAGGCATAGCAACAAAGCGCCTAAGCGAAGAGTTAGTTTTAGGTATGTTAGAAGATTCTATTGTTGATGACATAGAAGAGATTAAACCTATAATACTTCGTATTGAAGACGATACTGCATATGTAGCCATATTCAATAAAGCATTTTATGAAAGCTTACTATACAAAATTGTTAGCATTGGTAAACCAATTCGCTTTCTACAATCTTTTGTATACAGTACAATTTTCGATGAAGATGAGTGGACTTTATTCTTAAACAACGATCAGCAGTTCGTACGCACTTCAAAATACGAATATTTTTTAGTTGATGATAGCACTCCTTTACCGCTAATTATAAAAAATATGTTATCTGAAAATAAACCAAAATCTATAAGGCTCTATTCGGAAGATACAGAACTTTCCGAATTTATCACGAAAGAATACCAAATACCATGTAAAATTGAATCACAAGTGGATTTTGGCATTCCAATATGGAATTTCTATAATCAAAAAAGCACTCATTTCAAAATTAAACTTGATAAGATCACTAAAAAAAATCTGTATAATTTACTAAAGGTTTTTAGAACATTTTCTATTGCACTCATTCTGTTTTGGATACTTGATATTGTCGTAGTTAGTTGTAGCATACATAATACCGAATCTGATTTAAAAAATAGTTTTGAGAAAACTTACCCTATAAAAAGCTTCACTTCTTCAACAATTAAAGAAATTAATGACAAAGTCGACAATCTTAAACACTCAAAAGGTATGTATTCGAGAAAAGATGCTATTACTTTGTTTAGTAGTTTTCTTAATGTTGTACCAAGTGTTGGAAATAATAGTATAGTACAAATATCTTATAAAAATAATATTTTAGAAATTTTTTTAAATAGTAATTTTGATACATCTCAATTTATTAGTTATAAAAACATCTTATCTACGCAAAGGATAAAGACAACTATAGAAGATTATAAGACCTACATGTCTAAAGAAAAATCTGATCAATCTAGTAAGAACCCGGATGCAAATAATTCTCAATCAATCGATGCAGCATGGGTAGTTACATTACAACCCTCATTAATGTTTGAGTTAAGAGATAAATCATGATAAAAAGAATTAATCTGAATTTAAATTTTATATCTAATTTGAAAAACAATAAAAGAATTAATGAATTTATAAAACAGCTACAAGAACGAGCGAAACCTTTTATAGAACGTTGGGTTAGATTAACTCAACGTGAAAAGCAGTTATTAATTATTCTATCCGGTGTAATTGTTGCATTTATTTTATTTTCAATAATTAGTGCAGCAATAAATATAGATACACAGTTAAATAAAAGATATGACATACTTCAAGCCTATAAGCTAGATGCACAATCAATTCAAAATGAATTAAAAATATTATCTAAAACTACTGCCAATGAATTTAGTACAGTTAGCTTAACCCGAGTACAAGGTGATGTTACACAAGCTTTGGGTGTTACTAATCCAGATGTAATTTTACAGGATAACATATTAACAATTAAAGCGGATAATGTATCTTTTGAATCCGTTATACTATTATTAGAACAGTTAAGAAAAAGTTATGGTGTATTTCCAACTAAACTAAAGATAACTCAATCACGATCTGGATACGTTAACTTTAATGCAACATTTTTTGTGAGCCAGTAAATGTCAAGATTAAACAGATTCTATACTCGTTATAAAAAAATTTTTATAACTAGTATCTTTATAATTATTTTTTTAATAGCATTTATTAATAATATCCCTTCATGGGTACTAGGATCAGCATTAGATAAATATTCTCAACATAAGCTAAAGTTATATGATACACAAGGTACTTTTTGGTCTGGTTCTGGTTTACTAGTTGCAACAGATTCAAAAACACAATCAGCACCATTAATTTTATTAAATTGGTCAGTTGCACTAGGGTTTAGTAAATTTGTTGATGTAAAGTTTTTTGTAGGTAACAATCAACTAGTTGATATATATCTGAATAAACAAGGCCTTTATCTTGATTCATTAAATATGTCTTTATCTATGGGACAAGTAACACAATTATTTGGCCTTATTAAAAATCTAGGCTTATCTGGCAACATAAATATGTCTTCAAAACAAGTACATTTAGGAACAAAAAATGAGGGTATCTTTAATATTAAGTTAACTTCTGTTTCATCTAGCATATCACCTGTTAATCCATTGGGTGATTATAATATTAATTTTGATACTGGCTCAGGTGCAATTCAAGTATCTTCTGATAATAATTCGTCATTACTTCTTTCTGGAAGCGGTTCATTAAATAGTTTAATTTTAAGTGGCCGTATTGCTCCATCAAAAAAAGATAAATTATTGCAATTCATGACTATCATGGGATTGCCACAACCAGATGGTTCATATAGTTTAAAGATATTCTAGATGGATATAATATTTGGTTTCCATTCTGTTACCTCATATATTAACAATTTTGTGAACAATATTAATAAAATTTATGTTGATAATAAACGTCATGACAAAAGGCTTGAGCATATATTAACTTTATGTAGGCAAAATAATATTGAAGTAGTTAGCGTAGACACTAAGGTATTAGATAAATTATCTTGCGGTAATAAGCATCAAGGGATAATTGCTGAACTAGAAGCACAATCAGTAATTAAAGAGCAGTCTTTAACAGAATTTCTTGAATCTACGACAAATAAAATTGATTCCATAGTATTAATTTTGGATGGTATAACAGATCCACATAATTTAGGTGCTATAATTCGTACTGCAGAATGTTTCGGTGTTGATACAATAATTTTACCCAAAGATAACTCTGCAAATACAAAAAACACAACTGTTTTAACAACCTCTAGTGGGGCAATAAATAATATTGGTATTATAACTGTAACAAACATCAATAGAACTATTGATAAGCTAAAAGAATCAGGGTATTGGATAACTGGAACTACTCTTAATAACCGCTCAACTTCACTATTCGATACTAACTTCAACAAAAAAGTTGCTATAGTTATGGGGAGTGAGGAACGTGGAATTAGAAGATTAGTAGAAGAAAATTGTGACTTTTTAATAAAGATTCCAATGTTTGGTAAAACGCAATCACTAAATGTATCTGTGGCAACTGGTGTTATATTATCTCATATTAGATTTATACAAAATAAAGCTTAGTCAGTTAATTTTTGGAATAATATATGGAACTCAATGAACAAATAAATATAATAAAGAAAGGCGCTGTAGAAATATTGCCTGAAGAAGAATTAATCGAAAAACTAAAAGTAAAACCGGTATTAAAAGTAAAGGCTGGCTTTGACCCAACTGCACCAGATTTACATCTAGGCCATACGGTACTTATAACTAAAATGCGTCAATTACAGGAACTTGGACACCATGTTTCATTTTTAATTGGTGACTTTACTGGGATGATAGGGGATCCTACAGGGAAAAATACTACTAGACCACCTTTAAGTAGCGAACAAGTATTAATTAATGCGGAAACTTACACCAGACAAATATTTAAAATACTTGATAGAGATAAAACTACAGTTTGCTTTAATTCTACATGGCTAACACCGCTAGGAGCATCTGGGATGCTAAAATTAGCGGCTACTCAAACAGTTGCAAGAATGTTAGAACGTGATGATTTTAATAAACGGTTTAAAGAAAATCGTCCAATTGCTATCCATGAATTTTTGTATCCACTATTACAAGGTTATGATTCTGTTGCCATGGAGTCAGATATTGAAATAGGCGGCACAGATCAAAAATTTAATCTTCTTATGGGCAGAGAATTACAAAAGCATTACAATAAACCACAACAATGCGTCATACTAATGCCACTTCTTGAAGGCCTTGATGGCGTTAATAAAATGTCAAAATCTCTAAATAATTATATTGGTATTGATGAGCCTGCAAATGAAATCTTTGGTAAAGTAATGAGTATATCTGATGAACTAATGTGGCGTTATTTTGATCTCATTTCACTAAAATCTCCTGCTGAAATTGCTAAATTAAAAAGTGAAGCTGAGAGTGGAAAAAATCCACGTGATATTAAAATCTTACTGGCATTAGAGATTGTTGAACGATTCCACTGCAAAGTTTCTGCTGATAATGCACTTTTAGATTTTGAGTTAAAATTCAAACATGGTGGAATTCCAGATGATATCCAAATGTTTGATATATATATTAATGGTTCATCCAAAGAAGAATCTACATCTAGTGATGGTGCTATACCTATTTCTAATGTCTTAAAACAAGCAAACTTAGTTGTTTCTACATCTGAAGCAATCCGCATGATTGAGCAAGGCGGGGTTAAGATTGATGGGGATAAGATCTCGAACAAAAGTTTATTATTAAAGCAGAATTTTGAATATACCATCCAAGTTGGAAAACGTAAATTTGCAAAAGTAAGGATAAAATAAATATGTCAAGTAAAATTATAGATGGTAAAGCTGTTTCAAGACAAATATTAGACAAAGTAAAAAGTGATATTGAGTTATTAAGGTCGGCTCATAAAAGAATACCAGCATTAGCCGTAATATTAGTTGGCAACAATCCTGCTTCTCAAATATATGTTAGGAACAAAAAGAAAGCTTGTCATGATGTTGGCATAGAGTCTATTGAATATAATCTTCCAGAAAACACCACAGAAAAGGAACTTTTAGAACTTATCAATCAATTAAATAACTCATCAACTGTTGATGGTATTTTAGTACAGCTTCCCCTGCCCTCACATTTAAATAGTAAATTAGTAATTGATAGTATAAACCCAAATAAAGATGTTGATGGATTTCATCGTTATAATATGGGCTCATTAGCTCTAAATGATGCAAGTATTTGTCCATGTACACCACATGGTATTATAAATTTATTAGATAGTATTAATTTTACTTATGTTGGAAAATATGCAGTAATTATTGGTGCTTCAAATATTGTGGGTAGACCAATGGCACTTGAACTATTAAATCGTGGGGCAACCGTTAGTATATGTAATAGTAAAACCCCTAATATTAAACAATTTACCAACACAGCAGACTTAATAGTTGTTGCTATTGGAAAGCCTAAATATTTAAAAAAAGAATTTGTAAAAGATGGTGTTGTTATAATTGATGTCGGTATAAACCGTCTTTCGGATAATACGATTTGTGGTGATGTTGATTTTGATGAATTAGTTGAAGTGGCAAAATATATTACTCCTGTTCCTGGGGGTGTTGGTCCTATGACAATCGCTATGCTGATTAAAAACACTATTGCATGTTATAATAAGCCTACAAATTAAAGTTATAGAGTACTTTATTGTGCATATATAAATTATAATATTTCAACTGTACTATAATAGTATTTTTAACAGAAAGCAATTATGACTAAAAATAAAAAGAGATTTAAAGAAAAACATGTTTTTGAATCGTGTATTTTTCACAAGAATAAAAATCTAAGGGGCGGGTTTGCAGTAGATAATCTGACCAAAATTACTATTTGTATAAATGAATCTCATGAAAATTTTGCACTGAATAATGATGAAGTTGAGGTTAGCTGTTATAAAGATAAAAATCAAGAATGGCATGGTGAAGTAACAAAAGTAGTAGCACATCATACTACCAATCTAGTTGGAACAATTATTCAATATAAAGAGCAGTATTTATTTCAAGTTTCAAATCCCAAGTTTGGTAATTATTTGGTTAAACTAATCAACGTCCCTAATGATTTTAAACATGATGAACTGTTTAATGCTGTTATCACTTCTTATCCAACTTTTGATGCTCCATACTTTACAGTACAAATAATAAATTCTATTGGTACGGTTGGTGAAGACTCTACATTTATTACTCAAATGATTATCGAAGCAAATTTACCGGTAGAGTTTAGTAAGACATCAATAGAACAGGCAGAAAAATTTAATGATAAGATTCTAATCAAGGAAATAAAGAACCGTAGAGATCTAAGGACATTACCTTTTGTAACAATCGATGGTGAAGATGCCAAAGATTTTGATGATGCTGTTTACTGTGACTTTAAAGATAATATTTTTACTTTATACGTAGCAATTGCTGATGTAGCATATTTTGTTACACAGGAAAGCCCCTTAGATATTGAAGCTTATCAACGTGGAACATCAGTATATTTCCCACGTCAAGTTATACCAATGCTACCTGAAAAACTATCCAATGGATTATGTTCTTTGATTCCAAATCAAGATCGTTTGGCGATGTGTTGTGCCATTGATATTGATACAGATGGGAATATCTTAAAATTTGAGATATCTAATGTCATCATAAATTCAATAGCAAGATTAACCTATAATCAAGTCCAAAATTGGATAGAGGATATTAATAAAGCTCCATCAGAAGTTGTGGCCAATATTACAAATTTATATCAAGCATTTAATGCACTTCTAAAAAGCCGAACAAACCGTGGAGCAATTGATTTTGAAACACAAGAAGCATACTTTACATTTGGAGCTGATGGTTCTGTCACTGGTATCGAGCCCAGAATTAGGCTAGAATCACATAAATTGATTGAAGAATGTATGCTAGCTGCTAATGTATGTGTAGCTGAGTTTATGGTAAAACATAATCAACCATGTCTATTCCGTATTCATGAAAGGCCTAGTGAAGAAAAATTTAATAGTTTAAAAGCTTATTTAAATACACTTGCAATTTCTTTTGACACAAAATATGAACAATTAACTCCAAATGACTATGCTAATTTGCTAAATGCTGTAAAAGGACACCCACAATTTGATGCAATCCAACAAACAGTGCTACGTTCTATGCAATTAGCAATTTATTCACCAAATAATATTGGCCACTTTGGTTTAAGTTATGAAAAATATTTACATTTTACATCTCCAATTAGACGTTACCCAGATTTATTGACACATAGGGCAATCAAAAAAGTTTTGCAAGGCATAATATATGAGTATCCTCAACCAATTAATCAAATAGGAGAACAAACATCTTTTACCGAAAGACGAGCAGAGGAATTAGAAAGAAAAGTAGACTCCTTTTACAAATGCAAATATGCAAAAACACACATTGGTAGTAATTTTATAGGAAATATAACTTCTGTTACTAATTTTGGACTATTTGTGTATATTCCAAGTTTAATGTTAGATGGATTAGTTCATATTACAGAGCTTGGAGATGATTATTTTATTTTTGATGATAAGAAGCAAGCTCTAATTGGTAAAAAAAGTGGTATTCAGTATCATACTGGTCAAGAAATTGAGATTCAAATAGTTGGAGTTGATTTAAGTAAGCTTTTTATTGATTTTGCTTTATATAATCCATCTAATTAATTTAGTATTTGTCATTTAACTATTATATGATAAGAAGCCCTAGTATATATAGTTAGTATGTACAAAGATGTGATATTAAAATCTAATTTGTTTATTTATGAAAGACAAATATGTACCAAGAAATTATCGACTTTTGGTTTAATAAATTAACTCCCGCTCAATGGTGGATAAAAGATTCCAAAGTGGATAATCAAATTGTACAACGATTTGGAGAAATTCATAAAAGCGCCACATTAGGAGAACTATGGCAATGGCGAGAGTCTACCTTTGGAAGTCTTGCCGAAATAATATTACTTGATCAATTCTCAAGAAATATCTATAGAAATAATGCAGCGGCTTTTGCTTATGACGGTATGGCACTAATTTTATCACAAATAGCAATCAATAAAAATTTAGATCAACAGTTATCACTTCAAGAAAAAAGTTTTCTATATATGCCATTTATGCATAGTGAATCAGCTAAAATTCATGAAAAAGCCGTTGTTTTATTTAAATCTCTTGGATTAGAATCTAGCTTAGATTTTGAATTAAAGCATAAAGCAATTATAGATCGCTTTGGTCGTTATCCTCATAGGAACCATGTATTAAATAGACAATCTACAACCGAAGAACTTGAATTTTTAAAAGAAGAAAACTCAAGTTTTTAAAAATAGAGCTTAAACATTTATTCCTTACATCTACTTTTGAAAATTCATTACGAGTTAAATAAATTTGCCGTGATTTACAGCTCAATCTGATGCATACGCAAATTAAAAAATGAAATGCAACTAAAAAATAGGTCAAAAAAATACATAAAACTTGTTTTGTTTGTTTTTTTGAGCAGGCAAGCGAAGCGCGGCAGAATAATGCAGAGATAAAGAATTATCAGGGACAGAGGGTAAGTGTTTAGTTTATAATCTTTGTTAAATCACTACAAATAACAAGGAGACTATAGTGGCTAAACATCTTACC
>JBKDHQ010000139.1:0-22283 GCA_046336365.1 Neisseriaceae bacterium | reverse complement strand
CCTTACTTTTACTATCAAAGACCCAAATTTTGCAACTATTACTGAATCGGGTATTATATCTGCTAAATCTTCTGCTATTGGGGAAAGTACATCATTAAATATTAAACTGAACAAGAATATTTCTCTAAACAATATTCCAGTGCTAAAGCATACTGCTACCTTAGAGTCTAATATTATAATCTATGCCAATGAAAGTAGTGTTTCACCGATTAATCTTCCGCAAAATTTTCATGTGAAATTAGGTGCAACAGGTACTTTTGATGATGGAAAAACTAGAGATATTAGTGCTTATACTGGTTTATGGTCATCCTCTGACAAAAATATAGCCTTTGAAAGTGATAGTATATTTGGCATTACATTGTTTAGTAAGAATGCCGGGCCTACAACTATTCATGCGATTGGTGGAATTAATGTAGAAAGTGATATTAGTATTATTGTATATAATGCGCAATTAAATAGCATGAGCATATCTCCAAATAATACTATAATTCCATTTGAAAGTAAACTACCTATGAAAGCCATTGGTAATTTCACTTATGATGTTGGTTCATTTGATATAGACATGACGAATAATGTAACATGGTCGGTAGAAAGTTCAGTTATTGCTAATATCAATGATACTACCGGAATACTTACTACACATGAATCAAGTGGAAATATAAAGGTAAACGCAGTATCAAAATTAGGAAAATCAGCTACAGCTAATTTAACCATTGGTAATGCAATAATAGAATCTATTTTTATATCAACTCAAGAAAGTGGACTGTATCAAACTGAATCTATCACGCTAAACTTAAATGATTCAACTAGAATTTATCCATTCGGAACATACTCTGATGGAAAAATTTATCGTTTAGATAAAAGCACCTCACCTGAATGTATTTGGTATATTGGTGATCCTCAAGGATTCATTACACTACAAAGTTTTGATATTTATGCTATATTAACCGCTAAACGAAGTGGAACAACATCCATAATTCTACAATGTAGCCCAAGCTTAAAATATACTACTATCGTTTATGTTAATCCATAACAATCTGCTTTATATTATAAAAATCCCCACTTAAAGTGGGGATTTTTCTATAACGTGCTATACAAATCTAATATATCAATAACTCTACCACCAATGAAAACCTTTAGCAATCATACCGCCTAACGTAACAATTGCTCCGAAAGTAAATCCAGCTAACCATTTAATCAATCGAAGTTCTAATAATCTAATATCACTTTTCATAGTTAATTCTAATTCCTTCAGATCATGTTTTGTTGCTAACTCCTTACCTTTTAGTAATACTAGCTCTTTTTCAAATTTAGCTTGTTCACGCTCTTGTACTTCTATTATACTAGCTATAGCTTCAGCTTGTGCCTCAGTAAAATTAGCTTCTCTTAGCTTTTTTATAAAGTCAACTGTTGTACTCATAATTTAACACCTTAAAACCAATGAAAACCTTTAGCAAACATCCCGCCAATAGTTACTATTGCTCCGATAGTAAACCCAGCTAGCCATTTTATCAATCGAACTTCTAATTCCTTAATCTCTTTTCTTAAAGATAGATCAACTTCTCTTATTTCCTTACGAACAATTTCTATTTCTTTTTGTAATCGTAGCTCAGTTTCCCTTACATCACCTTTTGTAGAAAGTTCCTTTTTATCTAAGCGAGCATCATGATCTGCAATAAATTTTTCTGTAGTATGGTTTTGCTGTTCAATTATTCGCTCTAATTGCTGAGCATTAAACTCAGATTGTTCTTGAGTAAAACCAAGCTTCCTTGCTTCTTGTATATAGGTTACCGGATCAAACTTCATATTAGCTTCCATATATTATGCCCCATCATTAATTCATCATACATAATTATAACATATCACACATGATGAAAACTAGATGGAACACTATCTTCACTATCAAAAACTACGTACTCCCATGAATCAGGAGTGTTTAAAATCTTTCTTAATAATTTATTATTTATCGCATGACCTGATTTATAGCCTTCAAAGAAACCTATCAAAGGATGCCCAATTATATACAAATCCCCAATAGCATCTAAAATTTTATGCCGAACAAATTCATCCGGAAAACGCAAACCGCCTACATTAATAACGTTATCATCGTCATCATTAATCACTATAGCATTATTTAAATTACCACCTCGCCCTAAGCCATTTTTATGGATATTTTCAATCTCATACATAAAAGCAAAGGTACGAGCGCGACTAATTTCATCAATATATGAACTATTTGCAAAATCAATTTCAAGTGAGCTATTTTCATCAGTAAATAAAGGATGATCAAATTTAATACCTAGTTTTATCTTATATCCATCATATGGGCTAATTTTAACCCATTTATCATCTTCTACAATGTCTAAAGCTTCTTTAATTTTGATATATTTCTTTTTGGCATTTTGCTCAACCATCTCAGCTTGATCAAGCAAATATAAGAATGAATTTGACGAGCCATCCATTATCGGCATCTCAGGTGCCGATAATTCAACAATAAGATTGTCTACTCCAAAACAAGCAAAAGCTGACATTAAGTGCTCAATAGTACCAATCCGCACATTATTATCATCAACTAAAGTAGATGATAATCTTGTATCATTAACTAAAAAAGGATGCGCTTTCACATGCGGGTAACCCGCTAAATCAGTACGCACAAAAACAATTCCTTGATCTGGTTTGGCTGGCTTTAATGTTAATTTTACTCTCAATCCAGAATGTAACCCAACCCCTGTAACAGTCACCTCATTTTTTATCGTGCGTTGATATATCAAGAACGACTTCTCCTAAAAAATGCTGGAGTAGAAAACATCTCTTTATCAAAGCTATTACTAAATGGATCATTAGCTTCTTCAATAGTATTTGAACTACTTACAACACCTGAATCGTTTTTCTTAAATAATTCACTCTCAAGTATATTGGTTTTAATATCATTTAAACCAGTTGCAATAACGGTAACTCTTATTTCTTCAGGATCAATATCTTCAACTTCAGCCATACCAGCTTTAAAGTCAGCATCCGGGTGAATATGATTTTGAATCAAACCAAGTATCTCATGATACTCTTTCATGCGTAATGTACCAAAAGCTGACGTTACATTCACTAATACACCACGTGCACCATCTAGTGATACATCATCTAATAATGGACTAAAAATTGCGTTTTGTGCCGCTTGCTTAGCACGATCAACACCCGATGCACTTGCCGAACCCATCATCGCTAAACCGCGCCCAGACATAACTGTTTTTATATCTGCAAAATCAAGACTAATCACACCAGGCGTCTTTATAACCTCAGTAATACCTAAAACTGCACCTTTTAAGATATCATCAGATGCAGCAAATGCATCACGCATAGAAACCTCTTCATCCAACTCAGATAAAAGTTTCTCATTAGGTAAAACTATTAAAGAATCAACATATTTTCTTAATTCTTCAATCCCAGTTTCAGCGACCTTACGCCGCTTCTCACCTTCATAAGAAAAAGGCTTAGTCACAACACCAACAGTCAGTATGTTTAAACTTTTTGCAATATCAGCAATAACTGGGGCAGCTCCAGTTCCAGTACCACCACCCATACCAGCAGCAATAAATAACATATCAGTACCTTTTAATAAAGCTGCTATTTTTTCTCGATCTTCCATCGCAGCTTTCTTACCAATTTCAGGCTGGCTTCCTGCTCCTAAACCACGAGTTAGCCCATGACCTAATTGCAATAAATGATGTGCCTTATTTCTGCTTAATGCTTTAGCATCAGTATTAGCACAAAGAAACTCAACATTCTTTACGCCTTCTCTTACCATACCATCAACTGCATTACACCCACCACCACCAACACCAATAACTTTAATAACCTCACCAATATGGGTCATTACTTCTTGAATATCATAATTATTGCTGTTAGTCTCAACACTAAATAATTTATCCATAAAATTCCTTTATTATATTTATTCTTTTATACAATTTACATATAACCATATTCATCAAAATCGTGCATGACAAAAAAGCAACCACATTTCTTTATATGTATATAGTAATGCTATTTATTTGAAAATCTGCTTGATTTTACCAAATACAGATCTACTATTAACCATTGGACCCACAGCTTTTTTCTTTAAATCATTGAACATATACTCACTAGCAAAATATAATGCACCTAAACTAGTAGCATATTTTGGATTTGAAACCATATCTACAAAATCACCAGTGTAATTTGGAATACCAATTCTAACAGGAGTACCAAAATACTGCCTTGCTAGATCATCAATATCGGGTAACAACGAAACCCCGCCAGTTAAAACTACCCCAGAGCTAATTATATCATATATTTTTTGCTTATTCAATGCAGATTTCGTAAAAGCAAAAATTTCTTTTACCCGCTCCGTAATAACATCAACTAATAATTTTCTAGAGATAGAAATAGTTACCCCACGATGATCAGTAATGCTAATTCCCTCACTAAATCTCTGAGTATTACTAGTATAAGAACAACCACCATAATTTAATTTTATATCCTCAGCTAAATTTCTTGATATTTTTAATACATTAGCTATATCTCGTGTAATACTTTCACCACCAACCGGAAATGAACATAAATAACGAATAAATCCATTCTCGTAAACAGCAACATCAGTAGTTGATGCCCCAATATCAATTAAGCAACATCCAAGCTCTTTCTCTTCCCTATTTAATACCGACATACCAGATAATATTCCTGACGGCACAATTTGTGATAAACTAAACCCACTATAACGAAGAACTTTCTTTAAATTAGATATCTGTGCTGAAGAAGCCATAAATAGATTTAAATTAGATTCGATGGTCCTAGCACTTAAATGTATCGGATTAATCGCATAACGTTCATCATCCAATAGATATTCCTGTACTTCATAATCTAATAACTCAAATGAATCTGGAATTTTCATATGCCGTGCATTATCAATCAAATTCTGAATCGTAATAGCTGTTACCGCCTGATTATTCAATTCCATCTTATCAACTGAATATGAATTACATACTTTGCTGCCAGAGATATTAGTAATTACACTACCAATCGAACAATCTGCCTCAACCCGAGCCTCATTCAAAGTCTGATTAACTACACCACTTATAAATTCTAAATCACAAATTACCCCACCACTTACACTTGAAAAGTCATTGCCATTTGCATTGTTTGCAAAATAATAAGTGCTTATCCCTTGAATCTCCACCTGCTCACCAACAGAGCCAACCATAGCAACAACCTTTGATCCTCCTATATCAAGACTAAATATCATATTATTACTCATATATTCACCTTTTATTATTTAATTGCTAATGCATTTTTATAACACATATTAACTGATGTTATATTTGATTCTATGCTATATAACTGCGTCCAATATTTATCTAACAACTGTAACTTACCTGAAACAGGCATTCCACAGATAACCACAGTCATTCCATTTGAAAATCCTAATTTAGTCATTCCAACCCCATTATAAACCATACTTTTTAACACTAATTTATGAAATTCAATAAACGGTTGAATTGAGCTATAAACCTTTAATGCCTCATTAATTTGATTAAATGGAACAGTAAATACCGGTAAGCTACTCTCAGGATCATCACCATTAAAAATTAGTTTTTCAACCGATAATAATTTACCATGACCTAAATTTGCTATTGCCTGATATTCTACAACATTAACCATAATTGTATCAGGAAATTCTCTTACTACATGAACACTTTGCACCCATGGAATTTGCTCAAATTCCTTTTGTATAATATCAATATTTAATGTAAAAAATGTCCCTTTTAATCGGTTTTTTATTATATCAGATAACTCTTGATGTGTAAGATTTGAAACATTACCGCGAACAATAATTTTGTCAATTTTAAACCAATGATTTAAAACATAATAAACAAAACTTACTGCTAAAATAAATATAGCAGCCGCGCCAATTAAAAAAGACAAGCGGTTAATAAACTTTACACTTCCAAACACACTAATCTCCATTATTGATTTAATCTACATACTAGGTCTAAAAATCAATTAGACAAGAAGCAAGCGACACCGTGTATTATTAGTACACAAAAAGCGCAGCAACACAGTATTATTGATTTTCAGGATACAATCATGAAGCTTTTAATTTAGCATCATCTAATATCTTTAAACACAAATCATCAAATGAACACCCAGAAGCCTTAAAAGACATGGGTACTAAACTATGACTAGTCATCCCTGGTATAGTATTAATTTCTAAAAAAAACAATTCATTCTTGTCATTTAACATAAAATCTACTCGTGCAACCCCACTTGCATCAATTGATTGATAAGAAAGCAATGCAAATTTCTTTACTTTTTCATTTAACTCATCACCTAAATCATAAGGACAAATATATTTAGTATTATCAGTAAAATATTTATTCTGATAATCATATTCACCATTAGGTGCCTCAATCTTTACTAAAGGATAGACTCTATTATTAAAAACAGGCGCTGTAAATTCTGCACCAACTATCAATTCTTCAATTAAAACCTCATCATCATATTTAAATGCTAAACTAATTGCATCATGTAAATTTGCTAGTTCATATACCTTCGTTAAACCAAATGTAGAACCTTCTTTAACAGGCTTTACCACAACGGGTAAATTAATATCAAACTTAAACATCTCTTTATTATATTCACTATTAGTAATAACATTCCATTTAGGCATAGGGATACCAACATTTTGCCAAATTAATTTAGTAATATGCTTATTTAAAGCGATTGCACTAGCAGTAACAGATGAACCAGAATAAGGAATCCTCATATAATCCAAAACCCCCTGAATCGTACCATCCTCACCGCCCCTGCCATGCAACATAATAACTGCACAATCAAACTCATTTTGTACTAACTTACATATACTATCTTCGCTTGGATCAAATTTATATGCATTAACCCCACTTCGCTGCAATGATGCCAATACAGCATTTCCGCTTAATATAGATACGTCACGTTCTGCTGAGTTACCACCCATAATCACCGCAACTTTTTTATACTTAGATTGCATGATAACCTTTCTCATCTATCATCATTTGTGGTAATTTTCCAATACTGCCAGCCCCCATAGTTACTACCAAATCTCCATCCTGAGCTACCATATAAACCATTGATTTAGCCACATCTAAATCTTCAACAAAGAATACCTGTGAACCATTACCTTTTAATGCATCTACCAAAGTTTTACCATCTGCAGAAGGAATTATTGCCTCCCCTGCTGCATATACTTCCATAATAATTATAGTTTTAACATCACTTAAAACATTAACAAATTCATCAAATAAGTCCCTAGTACGTGTATAACGATGCGGTTGAAATACTAAAATCATATTATTTTTAGGATAAGCACCCTTTAACGCACTTATTGTTGCCTTAAGTTCAGCTGGGTGATGTCCATAATCATCAATCAACTTTATTGTTTTTCCTTCAAAGTTTAAATTTGGATAATGCTGACAACGTCTATCTACCCCATGAAAGTTGGCTAAACCATTAGTTATATCAGTAATATCACATTCACACTCAATACCGACTGCAATAACTGCCAAAGCATTTAGCACATTATGTTCACCTGGTAAATTAAGAACTATCGGAAAGGTATTTTCAGAATCTTTAAAACATAAAGTAAAATACATTTTACCATTATCTGCTCTTATATCTTTAGCATAAACATCACTCTTTTCATCTAATCCATATGTTACAATCTGACGCTTTATTCTCGGAATAATTTCTCTAACTCTCTTGTCTTCATTACATAATATAGCAACCCCATAAAAAGGAAGCCGATGTAAAAAGTCTATAAATGCCTGCTTTAACTTCTCTTCATCATGCCCATAAGTATCCATATGGTCTAAATCTATATTGGTTATTACTGAAATTAAAGGATTTAAATATAAAAAAGAAGCATCTGATTCATCAGCTTCAGCAACCAAATACTCGCCACTCCCTAACTGCGCATTACAATTTGTAACTGATAATTTACCACCAATTAAAAAAGTAGGATCAAGGCCAGACTGACCTAATACTTCAGCACATAAACTTGTAGTTGTAGTTTTGCCATGAGTTCCTGCTATAGCAATACCATATTTAAAACGCATTAATTCTGCAAGCATCATTGCTCGTGGCACAACAGTAATACCAAGTGCTGATGCTGCAACGATCTCTGGATTATCACTTTTAATAGCAGTAGAACTTACAATAACATCAACATCACTTACATTAGAACTATCATGTCCAAGATATATCTTTATACCCATATCCTGCAATCTGTTGGTATTATAACTTATAATCGAATCAGACCCAGAAACTTCATAACCTAAACGAAATAATACCTCAGCTATGCCAGACATCCCAACACCACCAATGCCAATAAAATGGATTTTTTTTATTTTATGTTTCACTTAAATCTTCCAATCAATTACCATCTATTACATCATACCCATGAGGAGCTACAAATTCAAATTCATCCTTTTTATATTCGACTTCAACCTTTAATTGTGTAAAATTTATTTGACTTTTCCCACCAAAGTTATCGGTAAATTTCATAGATGCTAAATCATGTGTAGTTTTATTAAATCCCATTAATACTTCCTGAAATCCATTATTATCATTTGCAACTTTAGGCGTAAGACTAACCCAGTCAATACCATCATTAGTTACCACATTTTTCACATTATAAAACTTCTTAATATCATTATCACCTGCTAAAACCATAGCTGGAGATTTATTTAATGTCTGGCCAAGATTTTTATAGGTAACTTGCTCTAGCTCTTTATCAACAATAAACACTTTTTTACCATCACTTATTATTTGCTGTCCAACATTATTGCCTTGGCTATCATATTGCCACTTAAATCTATTCGGTCTCGAAATTTTCATAATTCCTGTTGAAACCTGATTTTTCTTATGCCCAAATATAGTTTGCTTAAAATTAGCACTAATATTTTTTATTTTAAGAAATTGGTTTAGAGCACTTACTCCATCAGCAAAACAACTACCAGCTAAATTAAGAAAAGTTACCATACAAAGTAAATTTATTCGACCTATCAAACTTTTAAATTTCATCTTAATATTCCAAAAAATAATTTATTATCTTATTATTATTTATACTCGAACAAATCCAAGTTCCATGGCTTGACAAGCGACGTCGCCTACCACTGTAGGCGAGGAGTTTGGCAACAAACATGGAGCTTGAATATAAAAGAGTACACTACCAATGAATCAAGCATAACAATAATATCACCATATAACTTCTAACTTTATTCAAGCTTTGGTTTTCTAGCTAAAATATCAATAATTGTTTGCCTTAATTCATATTGATTATAAAGTACATTATAAACTGCCTCTACAATTGGCATATCTATGCTTAATTTTCGTGCCAAATGATAAACTTCTTTTGTAGTTAGCACCCCCTCAGCCACATGACCCAAATCTCTTAGTATTTCATCTAGCTGCCTACCTGATGCTAACTTTAATCCAACAATACGATTACGCGATAAATCTCCCGTACAGGTTAAAATTAAATCCCCTACGCCAGTTAGGCCATATGCAGTTTTTTCATTACCACCAAGAGCTATAATTAGCTTAGACAACTCATTAAGGCTACGCGTGATCAAAGCAGCACGAGCGTTATAACCCAAATTGAGCCCATCAACAATACCACTTGCTATAGCTATAATATTTTTAACCGCACTACCAACTTCACAACCAATAATATCAGAATTAACATATACTCTAAAATTAGGTATTGGCTTAAAAATTTCTACCCATCTAAACGCAAAATCGGTATTTTTACTTGACAAAGTGATTGCAGTTGGGCTACTATTTGCTACATCAAAAGCAAAAGAAGGCCCTAACAAAGCACCATAATTAGTTACATTCTGACTTGCAAAAACTTCTTCCAGAATATTATGTGGTAATTGCCCAGAACCAGCTTCAAATCCCTTACATACCCAAATAATATCTGGGATATTTTCATATTGACTATGATCATCTATACCATGTTTTATTTCACACAAACTTTTGATTTGTAATAAAATACTTCGCAGGGCATTAACCGGAGTTGCAATTACTATTAAATCAGTATTTAACGCGATATTTAAGTCATCTGTAGCTATTACATTTTCACCGAATTTTACTCCATCAGGTAAGTACCCTGAATTAGCATGTTCCTTATTTATAATAGTAACTTGCTTGGAATTTCTACTCCATAAGCATACATCACTGATACTACTAAATGCTACTGTAAGTGCAGACCCCCAAGATCCAGCACCTAGTATACTTATTTTCATATAATCAATTTATTGCACTACTTACGCCAGGTCCTTCTGGTTGTTTTTTCTGTTGATACAAATATGCAAAGTTAACTGGCGCCAAAATAACCGGTAAAAATCCTGCTCGTGAAGTAAGATCACTAACAGTTTCACGTAAATAAGGAAAAATAAAACTCGGACACTCAATATTCTGCAACAATTCCATTTGATCTTCTGGAATATTACGCATTTGAAAAATTGCTGCTTGATCAATTTCTATTAAAAACATTTGTTCACTATTTATTTTCGCATCTATTACTGCATGGATAACTGTCTCATAGATATCTACATCAATCTTTGTTGTATTAAAGCTTAAATTTAACTCTACATTAGGTTGTTCTCTATTTAAAAATATCTTTGGTGCATTTGGCACTTCTAAAGATACATCTTTAACATATATTTTTTCTAAACCAAAAACAAATTGTTTATTATCTTCTGACATCTAATCTATCCCTTTAAAAAAGCATAGCAAAATAAATCATATCAAGTCTAGTAAAATAACTGATATTACTAACAAATCAATCATAACAAGCACAATATTTTTGTCATTATAAAGCTTCATACAAAAACCAAACATCAATTAGTTATATAAAATAAAAGCATTAGATCATATGATAACAGACATTAAAAAATCCTGTGCAAAAGAATGACAAGATTTTATCATAATCGCAAATTTAATTATATGAAAAAAGCTCGATTAATTAATCGAGCTTTTTTAGTGATTAACATTATAAAATATTATTCACCTTTAACTACGGTACAGTATTGTCCGTAAATTCCAAGAACGTTCATTACATCGTAATCAATTGATCCTACTTTTGTAATCATGCCATTACGTTTAGCAGCAGCAACTGAATTGTCCCCAGTTGCAACTAAGGATAATACTGAAGTAGCACAAGATTTACCTGTTTTAACTAGACGCACGTCTTTATTTGCATCAACAACAGTTGCACCATTATAAAAATTACCGCCACTATAAAGAGCTCCTACTGGTTGAGTTGAAGCACAACCACCAAGAAATCCAGCCACAGCAAGAAGCGCTAATAATTTTTTCATAAAATACCTCTTCAAAAAATAACAAACCCAAATAAATACATCGTTATATACGCACAAAAAGTACAAGACATAACTATCTCTATAGAAGGAGTATATATAAATATATAGTCATGCTACTCTGCTTATTAAAGAATAAACCCTTACTTTACTTCAACCTTGTACCTAGCTTTTAAATCATCGAAGAATTTTCTAGTATTTTCCATTTGAATTTCTTGCTTAATCTGCGATTTCATTTTATCAAATGGAGGAATCGTTGCAGCTGAACCTTTTTTAACATCATTTAACATAATAATATGATAGCCAAATTGAGTTTTAACTGGAATTAAAGTATATTGACCTTTTTTAAGAGTTTTTATCGCAGCGGTAAATTCCGGCACATAATTACTTCCATCAGACCATCCTAAATCACCACCTTTAACTTTAGAACCTGGATCTATTGAATATTTTTTCGCAAGATCAACAAATTTCTTACCAGATTTAAGATCTGCAATAATTGTATCTGCAGTTTTTTTGTCTTTCACTAATATATGTGATACTTCATATTGCTGAGCATTTTTAGCTTCACCCTTCATTTTATTGTATCTTGCCAAAGCTTGCGCATCCGTCACAGCTCCTGAAGCTCTATCTTGAAGGATTTGAGCATAAATCATAGGTTTAACTTCTTGTAACTTCTCTTGATACTGAGAAGATTTATCTAAACCTTGCTTATTACCTTCCATTAAAATAGCTTGTTGCATACCAATTGATTGTAGAATTTGCTTTTTAAATTGTGGATTATTCATCTGCGCTGCTGCCATTGGAGATGACTTTTTAAATTGATCCATTGTTTTATTGATAACTTTTTGATCAACTGGTTTACCATTAATGTAAACAGTGTCAGCAAAACAATTTGCTGCCATAAAGGCGCTAGATAACACTAATAAGCTAATGAGCTTCTTCATAAAATTCCCTTCCTTTTATTATGAATTTAACAAGTAACAAAAATCGACTGTATGGATTTTAACAAATATTTTTAGTTAGCGTCAAAATATTTATTATAATATATATCGAGATAAATCTTCGGATTGTGAAATAACACCTAATTTATCTTCCACAAATTTAGCATCAATAGATACTTTTGAGTAATTTTCTGGAGTATAAGATATATCCTCAACTAACTTTTCAATTATTGTATATAGTCTTCTTGCTCCAATATTTTCTGTTTTTTCATTAACATTAAATGCAATCTCTGCCATTTTGGTAATTGCATCTTTGGTAAATTCAATATTAGCATTATCTGTTTCTAATAAAGCTTTATATTGCTCGGTTAAACAAGATTCAGTTTCAGTTAGTATACTCTCAAAATCACTTATAGTAAGTGAACTCAATTCAACACGAATCGGAAACCTACCCTGTAATTCAGGTAATAAATCAGATGGTTTAGATAAATGAAACGCGCCTGATGCTATAAATAAGATATGATCAGTTTTAACCATACCATACTTGGTGCTTACAGTAGTACCTTCAACTAATGGCAATAAATCACGTTGTACTCCAGCACGAGAAACTTCTGCCCCACGTGATTCACCACGAATAGCCACCTTATCAATCTCATCAATAAATACAATCCCATTTTGTTCAACATTTCTGATACTATTTACCTTAACATCATCCTCATCAACCAACTTAGAAGCTTCTTCTTCCTTTAGAACTTCTAATGCATCAACTATCTTCATTTTTCTTTTTTTCTTTTTACCAGTATCAGCAGTATTATCAAACATACTTTGAATTTGGTTGGTTAATTCTTCAAGACCTGGAGGACCAAGCAAGATACCCATACCAGACTTTGGATAAGACACTTCTAGCTCTACTTCTTTATCATTGAGTTGTCCCTGACGAAGCATATCACGAAAACGCTCTCGAGTTGAGCTGTCATTAACTTCTGAATTAATATTAATCTGTGATGAAGTGGAATTTGCAGCTGGAAGTAAAATATCCAATATCCTTTCCTCAGCAATATATTTAGCTTTTTCATAATGCTTCTCACGTTCGCTATCACGATGATCTTTCACTGCAATTTCTACTAAATCACGTATTATTGAATCTACATCTTTACCTACATAACCCACTTCAGTAAATTTAGTTGCTTCAACTTTAACAAATGGTGCGCCGGATAATCTTGCTAGTCTTCTTGCTATTTCTGTCTTACCCACTCCAGTAGGTCCTATCAGAAGTATATTTTTTGGTGTAATTTCGCTTCTTAGAGGCTCTTTAACTTGTTGCCTACGCCAACGATTTCTCAATGCAACAGCAACTGCTTTTTTTGCTTCTTTTTGTCCAATTATATGCTTATCTAATTCTGCCACTATCTCCTTGGGACTCAAATACATTTATTCTACCTTTTATAATGTTATACTCTAATACCAATTCCATAAACTAATAATGTAAGGATGAATTTAACTTTTTCAAGTAAATAGAGCAAATATGCGTTCTGATTAACACTTTCTAATATATTCAACACTTCATCCCCTACTAGCTCTTTATAATGTTGTTTTATATTATTCCCTGTGGTCAAGTTATAAGTATCTATTTATATGAAGTGAGATTAAGATTTTTAATTATCATATTCTGTATTTTTAACTTGAATTATTTCTGATGTTTCCAAATTTATTGCAGTTAATTTTCTACCCCAAACGCATCCGGTATCTATACCAATACATTTATCATCTTGATATAGGCCTAAAGCTGCCCAATGCCCAAAAATAATTTTCTTTTTTATTGATGCATGAAAGTCTACTTCAAACCATGGCACTAATTTATCGCTACTATCTTTAATATCACCTTTTGTTTCATAGTTTAGATAATAATTTTTCCTATTTAAATATCGCATACGAGTACAAGCGTTAACCACAAATTTCATTTGTTTTTGTAATGGTAAGTCATTATTCCAGTAATTTGGCTTATTACCATATATCTTATCAATAAAAACCGAATAATCTGGTGCTTGTAAATGTTGTGAAATTAGATGATTTAAAAAAAGCATATGATTTAGATCAATTCGCGGATAAATACCTGCATGAGCAATGATATATTGAGCGTCCTGAAATATTAATGGACAAGTTCTTAGCCAGTCAGTCAACTTACCAGCTTCACTAGATGTTAAAATATCTTTTATAGTCTCATCGCAGTCAGCTGGCCTAATTTTACTATATCTTGCCAATAAATAAATGTCATGATTACCCAAAACAGTTATTATATTATCCTGATTTTTATATGCCCATTGTAGTATTTGCAATGATTCTTTACCACGATTTACTAAGTCACCGACCAAATACAAAACATCTTTACTGGAATTAAATCCAATCTCAGACAATAATTTCATGAAAGGAGTATAGCATCCTTGAATATCTCCTATTGCATATCTTGCCATGTTTACTCATTTAAACACTAATTTAACACTAATATAAAATCCGAATTGAAAAGATAGATTATGATAAAAATAAACACCAAATACAATTTTACTCCGAATCAGTATATAAAGTATATATTTTAGCATGAATTGAGTATATTAATAAAATCTGGATATTGAAAAAATAAGTATATAAACACCTAGATTCTAACTTTTTATAGTGTATTTTGTATTAATGCATGGGGAGTAATTTTTATGTAATTTACAAATTTTAGCAAAATTAAAGTTAACTTCCGTTTAAAATTTTGTTATGAACTTAGTGATTGTTGCAAAATTTAGGAATTTAATGCATAATTTTGCGTTAATAAACTTGTATGGAATAAAAATTATTTCCTATGTATTAATTTATAAGCTATAAGTATCAAATTATAAAAAATAGAAAAGTTCGCAGAGATTTGTATATCAAATGTAAGATTTGACTTATATTGATTGGATGTGCAATAATCACAACCTAAAATTTAGTAATTCAATTTATATGTCAAATCAATCACTCACAACACTTAATAAAGAGCAGCAACAATCAATAGAATATATATCAGGCCCACTTTTAGTCATCGCTGGAGCAGGTAGCGGTAAAACTCGAGTTATCACCAATAAAATTGCATATCTTATACATGAATGCAATTATCAAGCACAACATATTACTGCTATAACATTTACGAATAAAGCAGCAAAAGAAATGTTAGAACGCACTAATAAGTTACTTAAAAATACCAATAGTAGAGGACTTATTATTACTACATTTCATTCCTTAGGTCTTAAAATTTTAAAAGAGGAATGTAGTCATTTAGGTTATAAGCCAAATTTTTCAATAATTGATAGTCATGATAGCTCTAAAATAATTAGTGACATTATTAAAACTACTGATAAGGCTTTGATAAAGTCGCTGAAATCTCAAATTTCATTATGGAAAAATCAATTAATTACCCCAGAACACTTATTAAGTATAGCAAAAGACGATATTGAATTTGAAACTGCTAAAATCTACCAGCAATATCAAGAGACAATTAGAACTTACCAATCTGTAGATTTTGACGATTTAATTAAACTTCCTATCGAACTTTTTGAAAGCAGTATGGAAGTATTGTATAAATGGCAGCAAAAAACACGATATCTCTTAATTGATGAATATCAAGATACTAATTTATGCCAATATCGATTAATAAAACTGTTAATCAATCGAAGTGGTATGTTAACTGCCGTTGGAGATGATGATCAATCTATATATGCCTGGAGAGGAGCTGATTTAAACAATTTAAAAAATCTACAAAATGACTTTCCACAATTAAGCATTATCAAACTTGAACAAAACTATCGTTCTACTAATACTATACTTAATGCAGCCAATCATGTAATTAAGAACAATCCCAAGATGTTTGAAAAACAACTATGGAGTTCACTAGGTCAAGGTGATTCAATAAATATAATCTCCTGTAGAAATGAAGAAGCGGAAGCTGATACTATTATACGTAAAATTATGCTACATCATTTACAAAATGGCTCTCGTTATTCTGATTATGCAATATTATATAGAAGTAATCATCAATCACGTATCTTTGAACAACAGTTAAGAAACTACCAAATACCGTATACTATCTCAGGTGGACAATCCTTTTTTGATAAAGCAGAAATTAAAGATATTACGGCATATTTACGATTATTAATTAATGAAGATGATGACACAGCATTTATTCGCGCAATTACTACACCTAAGCGTGGGATTGGCCAAGTTACATTAGAAAAATTAGCTAATTATGCGACTAATCGTCATATTTCCCTGTTTGCTGCTATTTTTGAAGAAGGATTTGCTAATAATTGTAACCAGGCGCAATTAGATGAGCTAATAACTTTTGGAAATTTTATTAATAATTTACAATTCCGTATCAACCGTGATGAAGTAATTCATATACTTAATGAAGTTATAGGCTCAATCAAATATGAGGAATATCTGTATGAACTAGAAAATTCTAAAAGTGCAGAGAAACGTTGGAATAATGTATTAACCTTAGTTAATTGGCTACATAAGAAAGCTTTGGAAGAAAATAAGAAGCTAACCGAACTAATTCAAACCATAACCTTAATATCCATATTAGATGGCCAAGATGCAAATGAGATTGATGCGGTAAAATTAAGCACTTTACATGCAGCAAAAGGATTAGAATATCCTTATGTCTATATAATTGGCTGTGAGGAAGGCATTATTCCACATCAAGAATCTATTAATAATAATACTTTAGAAGAAGAACGTAGGCTAATGTATGTGGGAATTACACGAGCACAACGAGCATTAACCATGAGTTATTGTAAAGAGCGTAAACAAGCTGGAGAATTACAAACAAAGGAACGCTCTCGGTTTATTGAAGAAATGGGCAATAATAACATCTTGGATGAAGTAATGCGAAAAAAGCAAAAACCGAATAATGAAGAACTTAAAAATCGACTACAATCACTACAAGATCTCTTGAAATAAGTACTTTTCATTTTATAGCCTTATCAAGTCATTATAACTTGATAACCGCTATTATTAAACTTTAATAATAAATAGCTTATTATTCATTAACATATGGTTCTTTACGAAGCAGTACACAAGCATAAACATTTTTAGCTCCAGCATCTTTCAGTATACGTGATACTTCATCTAGTGTTGCACCAGTTGTATATACATCATCTACCACTAGAATATTTTTGTTAGCCACATTTTGTGTTATTTTAAAAGTTCCGTGTAAATTTTGGTTTCGTTCAACTTCAGTTAAACCCATTTGCGGTTGATGATAAGATGTTTTTACTACAATATCTTTTCTTATAATATTTGTAGCATCAGTTATAATATAATAATCCAATAATAACAAAATATGATCATAACCACGTTCTTTTCTGCGCTTTTTATGTACAGGTACTGGAATAATATAATCGATATCATGAGCTATATCTTTGATTACCAAATGTAATAGATATCCTAATGCCCACTTCAAAGATTGCTGTTTCTTATACTTATAGCAGATTAACATTTTTACAAGGGGATTTACATAATCAAACCCAGCATATAACTTGTCAATAGAAGAAGATAAACCATTATTTTCTTTTATTTTAGAAAAGTTCAAATTCTTAATACAGTCATCGCAAATAAGTTTAACATTTAAACAACCACACAGTTTACAATAATGGAATGGGAAGATACTAAAACTAAATAAATATTTTAACTTTACAAAAAATCTATGCATAGAAATAGTTATACTTTAATAAAAAACCGATTTAATAAGAATGCTGCAAAATTGCATATGCTTGATTTCATATATCGTGAAATTGCAAAGCGTATGGTTACTAGGCTAAATTATATCAAAATTAATCCATCAAGAATCCTGGATATTGGTAGTGGACTAGGTATAGATTCAGAACTTTTACAACATAAATTTCAGAAATCTATAATAACTAAGCTAGATTTGGCAATTGAAATATTAAAATTAAAACTTAATCGTAACAAAAATAACTTTCTAAAACAACTCATTTATAAAAATCGAGAATTAATTTGTGGAAATGCTATTAATTTACCAATTGCTAGCCAATCCATTGATTTAGTATGGTCAAATCTAGTACTACCATATATTGATCAAACAGAACTTTTTTTAAAAGAAATACGCCGTGTATTAGCAATCAATGGATCTTTTTTAATAAGTGGCTTAGCTGTTGATAGCCTTAAACAAATACGTGATATAGGTCTTACAACATATAATTTTCCAGATATGCATGTAATTGGTGACTTATTAGTAAAACTAGGTTTTACCAATCCAGTTACCGATGTAGAGTATATAAATATAGAATACGATAATATTGATCAATTATTAAATGATATTAGACTCATCGGTTGTGGCGGAGTTTCTACTAAAACCACACAAATTACTCGCCAGGACTATTTATCAATCAAAAACAATTTCGCACAAATAACTAAAAATGGCGTTACCCCATTAACCTTAGAAGTATTTTATGCACATGCTTGGAAGGATAAAGTCATTATAGATGCTGAAGAAGGTAAAAATATAATCCATTTTTATCCTAAAGCTTAAACGCAATGAAAAAGTCGGAATAACGATTCACATCAGTATCCGACTTTATATTATAAAGAAGTCCCGTAGCGACAATCTTCACAGATAGCTACAAAACCGATAGCCCACCCACGAAGTGGGCCAATATCATACCATGTCTGTAATAAATTGTCAATATTTTTTATTAATTTGAAACTTGAATTAATGTAGGCACATAAAGTAAATATGCTATAATGATTTCTGCAACTAATATGGGGCGTTAGCTCAGATGGTAGAGCAACGGACTCTTAATCCGCTGGTCGAGAGTTCGATCCTCTCACGCCCCACCACTAAAAACCCTTCAAATCCATTGTAACTCATTGATAAATAAAACCTCTTAAAAATTATCTTTGTATTTTTTCAATACCACTTCAATCATAAAATATGCGTCAAAATGCGTAGTTTTTCCTCCAATTATCCCAAATTTCTCCCAAATTTTTGGCGCAATAATTACTGACTTTAGAAGGATTTTATTCATAACTACCCACAAAATTATATCCATTTTTATCTTCATTATTAGGTATCCATCGACCATAGCGCTTAATAATCATGTCTGTATCAACATGACCCATTTGAGTTGATACCCATAATGTATTTTCACCTTTGGATAAAAGGGTTGATGCGTAAGTATGGCGCATTTGATAACAATTACGGTATTTTATATTTAAAGTAGATAAGAGTCTTTTCCAGGTGCTAGAAAATTTACTACTACTTGACCATGGCCTATTTGTATTAGGATTGTGAAATACGTATTCACTACCTGGGGTATATTCTAACTGATTAATTAAAGCTTGAAATGCTTTTGGCAATAATATAATCGTTCTCAGTCCTGATTTAGTCTTAGTGCTTTTTTCAACGTTGCATACTTTGGCTCGCTTAATATGTGCTATTTTTTCTTTAAAATCTATATCAGCCCATTTCAATGCAATTAATTCACTAGTTCGAAGTCCAGACCAAAACCCAAATTGAATAATATTTTTAAGCTGCCCAGTAGCACTATCAATAATAGTTTGTTTTTCTGTATCATTAAATGGCTCAGGATTATAATCAGAAGGAGTGGCGGTTTCATCAATGAGCTTCTTAAAGGCAATCTTTCCCATAGGGCTCTCTGTAATTAAACCATTATTTAATGCATCGTCCAATAAATGTTTTAAAAGAGTCAAATGATGATTAATAGTTTTGGATGTAACATTTAAAGATATAACCCACTTCATTATTACAGGTGCTGTTATATCCTTCACATTTAAATGTCCAAATATTGGAACCAGCTTACCGACAATAATCTTACGATAACCTTCATATGTGGATGGAGACATTCTATCGTTACTAACACGCTTAGCATAAATATTTAATTGCCGCTTTAATAATTCACTACATTGGATATTTTGTATTTCTTCTATCATCCCAAGCCGTTTTGCTAATTTTGACTCAGGAAAATATTCAGCATAGTTAAACTCATTTCTTGCTATTTTATTGAGTATTTCTGCTCTTAAATTAGCAACATACTTAATATTCGCTTTTGTAGGCTGAATATTCATGGTTTCCCTGCATCTAGTTCCTTTATACATAAAAAAGACCCTTAGCGATTTACCATTATCACTAATATCTATCCCTGGGGGTGTTACGATTGTTCTATCCATTTATAATACTCCTCAATATTTACATATAACATGCCATCTTTGGCAGATTTAACAATTTGTTCGCCCCATTTGCCTTCATGGCGTTTTTTGCGAACAGCCATTTCTGTTATGCCAGTCAAGTTACAAAATTGTTTGAGTTTTACCCATTTAAGTACTGGTAGTGTAATTATTTCCATAATACTTCTCCTAAATTAAAGTTGATTTATTATTTATAATGGAATACTCGCAATACCAAGTACCAGTTTTATTATTACGCTTACGTTCACCAACAATATTCATGCCTTGTTTGCGTAATTCGTATATATGGGCACCTAACCTAGTAATACGAAACTTTCTTATAGCTTCCCAACTACTAATAGTTTTATGTGCAAGTAATAACTCCTTTATTTTTTCACGTTGTGCTAACATAACTAACAGCCTTTCCTATAAAAAACTCCATTACAGTAAAGACTGTAATTGGATGTTACCGTACACTCCTCTTAGAGAGCAATATAAATAATATTACGAGTTGTAATCGATCTTGCTTTTGTATTGCTAATTACTTTTTTAAGAGCTAAATTGATAACCATATTAACTTGTTTATCACTTAAACTACTAATTTTTGAAGTTATTAAAAATTTTAATTGCTCTTGTCCAAATATAGCAAAATTGTCATCATTGCTACTTAACTTATAAGTACCCATAAGATGATAGCAAATATGATTAGAAAGATAATCAACTGCATATGACATATCCTGATATTTTTTAAAAAATTGCTTAATTTGTTTTAGCATTATTTACATCCTTATTCAAACTATTAGGCTTTGTTTCTATTTCAGATGATATTAATTTTTCATCAATCTCAACTGAGTCACTAATATCAATAATATGTTTATTAATGGTATCAACAGTGGTATTAATTAGCTTTGACTTATTATGAAATTCAAACATTTCATTATCACGATTAATTACCTGTTCCAAATCAGTACTCATTGGTAAACGTTTGGATATCCTCCTCAAAACAGTCTTTTTTGCCATCTCGGCCCAATGATCTTTCCATGCTTGACCATCTTTGGAACGACTCAAGCTACGGATTTTCTCAATCTCATTAACACTCATTACTTCACGGTATATTGCATTATCTTTGGTTTTCACGATAGCATATGCACATATTGGGTTACCTCTATCACCGACTGCTGGTTTATGAGTAATATGTTCATCATCACCTAAGCAGTAGTCAAATTCATCCTTATCATATACAACATGAGCAGAAATACTGGCAAGTTCTCCACTATTGCGTACTTTTTTAAGTACTCCACCAATCATTGGCATATATTGAACCATCTTCTTATATGAACCATCTTTTTGCTTAGTATTGTAAATAACTAATGCAGCATCTCTACCATCTGGTAATAAACCATCCTGCGCTGCACGAAAACATGACATAAATAAGCTAGTCCGATCTGCAGTTAATAATTCTGGATTTTGGATCACTCCCGTTTTTACTGTACGAGCAAAACGTTCAAAAGTACAATTACTAGGTAATACTGCTTGAAACTCAGCTTTACGTTCAATAAACTGCAAATCAAGTAATTGCAGTGCATTTATCCTAGAAAAATCAGTTGAAATTTGAGATAATAACGTAATAATAATTATTATAAATGGATAAGGTATGAAATTGAAACCTAAAGCTATTCACCCAAAAGGTGAGCTATCAGAATGTGACTTAGCTAAAGAGTTAGTCCAG
>JBKDHQ010000138.1:0-11232 GCA_046336365.1 Neisseriaceae bacterium | reverse complement strand
AATATAGCTATTGCAGTATATTTTCTTAGTACTCCAATATGAGAATTTGTATTATTTGGAGCAACTTCGATTGAAGCAACTTCAGATACTTGGATGCTGGTAGATGAGCTAGTAGATCCACTTCCAGTTCCCCCACAAGCTGTAGAAACTAATAATACTGCAATTAATATGAAACAAATTTTGATGGCTTTCAAGATGCTGCGCCAGTTTATAAATACTGCATTCATTTTAACTTGCCTTTAAATAAATTAGTCTTATATATTATAATTTTGACACAAAAAGTATACAACTTTATCTCTATTTTTAAAATACCAATATTTGGTATATTCATGACTAAAGATAAATAATTAAGCTAAGCTAAACCTAATTATAAATTATTCATGTGATAATTCTTTCTAACTAATCTTGAAATTGTCTCACTATATTATAAAATTTGAGGATTTTCAATTTTTAATTAGCACAGAATTATTTGTTATTTGATATAATCAGCATTTGAACAAATATCGTCAATTTACTATTCACGAAATGTAAATACCAATTTAAAAAACAATATTAAATGTCATAGGTTAGGATATGTTTGGAATGAGTTTCAGTGAGATTCTTCTCATCATTGTTATTGCATTATTAGTATTTGGACCAAAACAAATACCAATAATAATTCGCCAAGCTTCTAGATATATAGTTGCTATACGTATATATTTTGATAACATAAAAAACGATATATACAATAAAAGCGGTTTCAATGAAATTCGTAATCTTAAAGAAGAAGTTAATGATATATGTAATGGTATTAAACAAAGTATAGATATTGATAATAAAGTAGCCTACAATGACACATTCGATAACAACTTCTTTGAAAACACACTAATCTATTTTCAACCAGAACTAGACTTTGACCGTGAACCAGAATTATTTGATGAACTAAATATAGATGACTCAAGATTTAGTAACTAATTTAATAGAGTTGCGTAAAAGACTAATTTATATCATCTTAGGAATAATTGTTGTATTTTTATGTTTATTTCATTTTGCTAATGACTTATATATCATATTAGCAAAACCACTTTTAGCAGTAACACCTCTTGCATCTAAGTTAATCGCAACAGACGTCACTTCTCCATTTATTATTCCAATTAAATTAACTCTTATTTGTGCTTTTGTAGCCTCGTTACCTAATACACTTTATCAAATCTGGCAATTTTTGGCTCCAGCAATGTTCAAACCTGAAAAACGGATGCTTTTAATCACCATTATTTGTGTTATTGTATTATTTTCTTTAGGCATCATATTTTGCTATTTTTTGATATTCCCAACATTTTTTAAATTTATAGGTAGCTTTAAGTCAAGTTCAATCGCAATCATGACAGATATAACCAAATATTTCGATTTTGTATTAAATTTATTTTTTATTTTTGGTCTAGCATTTGAAACCCCAATATTGGTATTTCTTTTAATCTATTTTAACTTGGTAAGCTACAATAAGTTTAAGAAAGCTAGACCCTATATATTTGTCGCATCTTTTATGATAGCAGCAATTCTTACACCACCAGATGTTTTATCACAAATAATGCTAGCTATACCTCTTTATTTATTATATGAATTAGGTATGATTTTTTCTATTTTCATAAAACACAAACCACAATTGAAGGAGAACAATATCAACGATATATAATTTAATAATCTATATCAGACTCGTCAATGTTTTATAATGTATTTTTATATTGATGCATAGGATATAATTTTATGTAAGTTACAAATTTCTTAACGCAAAATTATGCGTTAACTTCCTAAATTTTAAACGGAATTTAACTTTAATTTTGCTAAAACTTGTAACTTACATAAAATTATATCCTATGCATCAAGTTATTAGTATCCAGTTATAAAATGGATGATTCTGGTAATCTATTCAGATGTATAGAAAATATATAAAATAACCTATAATTAGCAGGAATTACTATGAAATTACTCTTATTGATTTTAAGTTTAATAGCGCCATTTAGTGCCTATGCAAATACTGCAAGTCAAGCTAATACTGAGCTTTTACTATGGCTTGCTATAATTACTATTTTTGCAATATTTGCTAGTTCCACAGTTAAAATTGGCCAGCCATTTGTTTTAGGTCAACTTATTTTCGGAATTATACTTGGGGCATTAGCGCATTTTAACATTCTTGGATTATCAAAAATGTTAACAAGTGAAGGTGTATCATTCTTTGCGGAATTAGGAAGTATCTTCTTATTACTGGAAATTGGACTTGAGTCGTCACTACAAGATATAGTCCGTGCAGGAAAGCATGCTTTAGGTGTAGCTTTAATTGGAGTAATTATTCCTTTTATACTAGGATATTTTATTGTTGTTCCTTATATACTTCATTCAAATAGTGATGCATTACGTATATTTTTTGGTTCAATGTTAGCTGTTACTTCAACTGGAATTTCAGTTAGCGTTTTTAGAGAACTAGGAATATTAAAAAGCAAAGCTTGTCAGATTGTCTTAGCGGCATCAATTATTGACGATATTTGCGGATTAGTTTTATTATCTATTACTACTGGGCTTATAATCCAAAATAGTTTAAATTTGGCTACTATAGGAAGTACTATACTGCATGTTTGTATATTTTTTATTGGTAGTATACTTCTTGGAAAGCTTATACTACCTTTTATAATAAAACTTATTAGCAAGATAAATAATAGTAGTGATACTGTTATACTAGTAACTATATCATTTGCATTGTTAATGTCTTACTTTGCAGGCATTATTGGGCTTGCTTTCATTATTGGTGCTTTTCTGGCTGGGTTATTACTTTATCCTCAGTTATTTAAAGGTTATAAAAATATACAAAATAAAGCCGATTTCTCTGAAGATCAACATCAATTAGAGCATCTGATCGCCCCATATGGAAAAATATTTACTCCGCTATTCTTTATTTATGCTGGCATGCAAGTTGATATTGCTAGTACACTTGATTTTAATACTATACTTACCGCACTTTTAATTAGCTTCGTTGCTATAGTTAGTAAACTATTTGTTGGTATATTTTTACCACGTGGTATCAACCGCTGGATTGTGGGTATAGGAATGGTTCCCCGTGGAGAAATTGGGCTTATTTTTGCAATAACTGGACTACAGCTTAAAGTTATAAATAATGATATATTTGCTGCTATATTATTAATGATCATAATAACCTCAATAATTACTCCAATCACTATAAATTACCTAGTTAGGCGCGAAAAAAATAATCAAATTCAAACATAGCCAATTATGATAAACTTATTGCTTTAAGATACAATAACATAAGGATAGATCAAAACTATGAGTAATAATCAAGAGAAAACCATTCCTCAATTCGCTAAAGATGTTATTAACATCAATATTGAAACGGAAATGAAACAATCATATCTAGACTATGCAATGAGCGTTATTGTAGGACGTGCCTTACCAGATGTCCGTGATGGATTAAAGCCAGTACATCGTAGAGTTCTATATGCAATGCATGAAGTATCAAATGACTGGAATAAACCTTATAAAAAATCTGCTCGTATTGTCGGGGATGTTATCGGTAAATACCATCCACATGGCGATACTGCTATTTATGATACTATTGTACGACTTGCACAAGACTTTTCACTACGTGACCCATTAATTGATGGACAAGGTAACTTTGGTTCGGTAGATGGTGATGCACCAGCAGCAATGCGTTATACTGAAATTAGGATGGCAAAAATTGCCCATGAAATGCTTGCCGACATAGAAAAAGAAACTGTTAATTTTGTGCCAAACTATGATGGATCTGAGACAGAACCACTTGTTTTACCTACTAAACTGCCAAATATGTTAGTTAACGGTAGCACAGGAATTGCTGTAGGTATGGCAACCTCAATACCTACACATAATCTCAATGAAGTGGTTGATAGTTGTATTGCTCTACTTGATAACCCACAAATTAGTATTGATGAGTTAATTGCAATTATGCCAGCACCTGATTTTCCTACAGCTGGATTAATTTTTGGGTTAAAAGACATTCATGCAGGGTATCGTACTGGTCGAGGTCGCGTAATTATGAGAGCTCGTACCCATTTTGAAGATATTGTTCACTCTAGAGAAGCAATTATTATTGATGAATTACCATATCAAGTAAATAAGGCAAAATTATGTGAACGAATTGGAGAATTAGTAAAAGATAAAGTTGTTGAAGGAATTAGTGAGATTCGCGATGAGTCAGATAAAGACGGTATGCGAGTAGTTATTGAATTAAAAAGAAATGAAAACGCAAATGTAATCCTAAATAATTTATTTAAGTTAACTCAAATGCAAGATTCATTTGGGATTAATATGGTTGCATTAGTTAATAATCAACCTAGACTATTAAATTTAAAAAATATAATTGAAGAATTTATCTACCATCGCCGTGAAGTAGTAACCAGAAGAACAGTTTTTGAATTAAAGAAAGCTAAAGAACGTGGTCATATATTAGAAGGCTTGGCAGTTGCATTGGCTAATGTTGAAGAAATGATTGCAATAATAAAATCTTCTCAAACACCAGCTGAAGCTAAAACTAGATTAATAGATACTATATGGGAATCAGCATTAATTAGAACCATGATGTCTCGAGTTGAATCTGATCAAGTAAGACCGGACTGGCTAGATAAAAGCTTTGGTTTAAAGGAAAGCGGTTATAAACTATCTGAAACTCAAGCCCAGGCTATATTAGAAATGCGTCTACAACGCTTAACAGCATTAGAACAAGATAAAATCACTAGTGAATACCATCAAATAATGGATACTATTTTAAACTTACTGGATATCCTAGCTAAACCAGAACGCGTAAATGATATAATTCGTAATGAGTTAAATGAGGTAAAACAGCAATTTGGTACACCACGTAAATCAGAAATTATGCTTGATGATTCTGACATAGATAATGAATCTTTAATTAAACCTCGTGATATGGTTGTATTATTGACACATGAAGGATATATAAAAACTCAAACTCTTGATGAATACAGAACGCAAAAGCGTGGTGGTCGTGGTAAAGCAGCTGCCTCAATTAAAGAAGATGATTTTATACAAAGCATCTTCATGGCACACACTCATGATTACATGTTGTGCTTCTCAACACTAGGTAGAATGTATTGGTTAAAAGTATATAACCTACCTGAAGGAAGTAGAAATACTCGTGGTAAACCAATTGTAAATTTATTACCACTACAATCTGATGAAAAAATAACAAGTATCTTATGTGTAAGTGAATTTTCTCCAGATAAATTTGTGTTTATGGTAACTAGACAAGGTGTAGTTAAAAAAGTTGATTTAACAGCATTTTCGAAACCAAATTCCAGAGGAATCATTGCAATTAATTTAGATGACAATGATAAATTAATTGGGGTGGAATTAACCGATGGTAAACAAGAAATAATGATCTTCTCTGATAGTGGAAAAGCAGTACGCTTTAATGAGAAAGGTGTTCGCCATATGGGCCGTTTAGCTCGTGGTGTACGTGGCATTCGCTTAACTAGCACAAGTAAAGTTGTTGCCCTACTTGCAACAGATAACGAAAATGCGCAAGTATTAACTGTAACTGAAAATGGTTATGGTAAACGCACTGAAGTATCTGAATACAGATTAGCATCGCGTGGCACGCAAGGTGTTATTGCCATTGGGGTTACTGAACGTAACGGAAAGTTAGTTACAGCAAAAACGGTAAGTGATGATGATGAAATAATGATAATTACTTCAGGTGGAGTTCTAATCAGAACATCGGTTAATAAAATTAGAGAAACCGGCAGATCAGCACAAGGGGTTAAATTAATTGAATTAGGTAATGGAGAAAAATTAGTTGACCTTACAAAGGTAATTGAAAAAGAAGATGCTGATACTAATGTAGTAGAAATAGCCGAGCAAGTAGAAATACCTACTGAGAATGTTGATTAGAGATTCTGCATTTCTAAAGTAAGGAGAACATCAGTTGTCCTTTTAGAAATAGACTCGAACAGATTCAAATTCCATGGAGGCGACAAGCAACGTCGCCTATTAGTAGTGGGAGAGGAGCTTGGCAACAAACAGGGAACTTGAATATGAAAGCGATATCAATAATTATCATAATTCAAACCTATAATATAGAAAGCTTAAATTGCCAAAATAAAAACTCCCCAAATTTACGACTTTTAAGTATTACCGAAGAGGTATAATACCCTTATAGTTCTTATAGTCAAAAATTCATATATATTTACTACCTACAATTAACAAAATTTTAATGTACTATTTATTGGTAAAATGTTGTAAAATTAGAGTCTAAATTTAATAAATAGTAGGAGGGGTTAATATGTTTACAGGAACTATTACTAGTTGGCGTGATATTAATAACATTAACCAAGTACTTAAAGGTGAAGATATATCTAGCGAGAACAGACTCAAGTTATTTGAGCAAGGCATGGATTATATTATGACATCACAATCTCCAACATCAGATTTATTAAAAGAAATACTTGGCTTAACAAGCACAAAATGTCAAGCTTTTAAACATTTAAGTATTGATAATAGCTTTTTTTTCCCTAAAAACATTACTAGAGAAATAGTTTACTTTTTATGTATATGCTATATAAGGCAGCTTACTACTGACCTTTCAAAGGGTATGTATCGAATAAATTATGGAACAGTAAATAGCTGGGTTAATAACAACTTAGAATTAAAGATAAGGATTAATGACAGCTTTGTGGATGAGGTAACCATTAAAAAAGGTATTATATATTTTGATAAGGCTCCGTATAAAGATTTACAGATTAAGGTGAGTAAACTCAAGAAAGAAATTCAGCCAGGGAACTTTAGTTATACAAAAAAAGTAAGTAAACTTGAAATTACTGAAATATTTCATAACCACATTACTGATGCTGATGGTAATAAATTTTGTCTTGGTGCTGTCAAATATTGGCTTGAAAGTATAGCTCTAGCTTATAATAACAAAAAAAACCAGCGTTCGGAGTTAAAAAACTCATTTATGAAGAGTTTGGCCGTTTCAGACACTTGCTTTCCTGCATTTGGTACAATAAAAATGTATCACAAAGAAACATATGGTTATTCATATTTAGCACATATTTTTAATATTTATTCCTCTGTAGCAGATTTGCCAATATCTTTAGATAAAATTATAAAAAAAATGGATTCTTGTTATTTAAACCAATTATATTTACAAGTAACAACTAATTCTCATACTCGTGGTATTATAATAATAGTTGAAGGTAGTTATCTTAAATTCATGCTATATGACCCAGAAGACCCAGAAACATACTCTAAAGGATTTATCCGTATAGACATGCATAATTCAGACAATTATCAAAGTATACGTGATAACTTTAAATATCTCATAAATTTTGAAAGGCCGGATCGTAATATATTAATTAAGGCTTATATTCCATTTAGCCATGTAAAAAATAATATAAGTTATGAAGTAGGGCAGTTTCCAATAGATACTATAAATGATGAAAGGGTTATTAAAGATATATTGATACTAGCAATTATTAATCATGATTATACCTTAGTAAAACAAATATTTAAATATAATAATATAGATATCAATTATATATCAAGTGAAATTGGTAGAACACCGCTTATTTTAGCAATTGGTTATAATGATGTTGAAATAGTAAAATTATTATTAGAAAATAAGGCAGACATTAATATGAAAGATAGTTTTGATAGATACCCTATAGATGTTGCAAAAAAATTATACAATATAGAAATACAAACAATATTAAACATTGCTGGAGCAAGAACTAGTATACTAGTATAAACTTATACAATACTACTCTGACTCCAACTATGTAAAGCTAACTTAGTTTTTATTAAGCACTTTTAAGGACACATAAAATGGATTCATTCCCAAATATAAAAGAGCACTCAAATCTAGCAGGTATACAAGCCCGTTTTACATCTCCTGATTATCAGGGTGATTTAAATATCTTAAATAATAATTATAATGATTTGAAACAAGCTGTTGATAAATTATCAGAAGCCGGTTACTCAGAGTTTGACATTATAAGCTTTTTTACTGGTGAGAAAGGGTTGGCTGATTTAAATCCATATTTCCAATTTAATGATCAGGACAAACAAAAAAATGAGGTTTTAAAAGATATAAAAAAACTTAAGATTGTGGACGACATAATTTTTGGATGTTTTGGTATGCCAAACAGATATATTAAAAAAAATATATCAGCAGCTTTTAATAAAATTTTAAAGACAACCGACACCGAAAAATTTTTTTCTTACTTTAATAATAAAAGCCAAGATAAATTGAAGGAATTATTTACTAAGTTGAAACAAGCTAAAGAAGAAGAAGAAGAAGAAGTTAGACAAGGTTTAAATAAAGGCTGCCCAGAAAATAGATCATCCGCTCAACATATAGGCCTAACGGGTCAATCTCCTTTAGGTGTCACTAACTCTCAATCTAAGATAGATACAACCGATGAGTTAGAAGAACTGCGAGAGGGGTTAGAAAGTGCATTACAAAAAAATGCTGATAATGCAGTAGAATATTATGAAAATGAACATAATTTCTATCCACCTTCATATCAAGCAGAGTTTATAGACTATGGAGCATTGCTAAAGGAAAAAAATATTTTTAAGGGATTGGTTGGTGATTTATGGCAGATCACTACTAATAATGATGGTGAAGAAGACATAAAGCCTTTCAACAGTACTCTTACTTATGAATTCAAAGGAAAAGATTGCGTTTTATATCGAACGAATGGAAATGTAAAACTTTATAAATTGGATCCAGAAAATACTACTACAGTATATTTTACTAGAGATGGAATATTTTCTGATGCTAATAATAACAACGAGCTGGAATTAATAGAAATTAGTGATAACGTATACTTAACTGGTAACTTACAAAAAGTAACAGATGATCAGCAATTAATTGGAATACTCGACACAGAGACTGAATATTTGCAAACAGTGGGACTTGACCCTAGTGATACAAACAGAAAAAATAAGTACTTCGATTTATCTAATCAATCTTTGGTAGAAGGTATTTACAAAGATGTTGTGAAGATTGGAGGCGATGGTAAGAGTACAAGAGCGGATAAAACTTATGGTTATAATACATCACAGGCTAAGTCTATGTCAAGTACATTTAGCGAATGTTTTGCAATTGTTAACCAAAGTTCTAGTTTTACCCTAATAGAAAACGGACTTAACAATAACAAAACAGTTCTAACTTTCCTTGCCGGAGGTTTCCAAAGTGCTATCCAACATCATTCAATATTACAGCATTATCCACCTCAAAATAATGGATTTATTATTATTAAAGAAAAATTTTTACAACTTAGCCAAGACTACAAAAAAAGCTATACTTTTTCTGAAGATCATCAGCAAATTACGCTAACAACAGACTACCCAGTTCAAATAGTAGACCCAACTTTATCTACAACTCAAAAACTAGATGACGTAGTAACTTTTACTGATACATTTGAATTACATCGTAATCCTGATAACCCTACTTATGAAGTACAATTAAAGTTGGTTAAATCAAGTGTGGAATACAAGAAAGAAAGTTCTAAGATAACTAATGATAAAGATCATACAGACTTTAAACAAATAACCAGTAGACCAATTCCTACAGGAACAAAACCACTTGAAGAAGCAAGCGGCATGCCATCAAATCAAAAAACCCCCATTGGGGAACTAAAAAAGATATCATCCTCATACAATGATAAATTAAATATATTCGGTAGTACAACAATAGAGGATATGCAAAATGTTTTAATCAGGCAAACATTACCCAAAAAGATACCAGATAATCTAAAAAGTTTTTTTGATAATCAGGAAGAGATCACAACTGATAATTATATAGAATTACTTGCTAAAATATTAGATACTATCTCTTCATCAATAAAGCCAATATTAAATCCAAGTAGAAATAAGAGTGAAGCAAATAGTCTTACTCAAGAAATGCGTGATTTAATATTATGGACGTATGATAATTTAGATCCAGCCTTCTATGCTCAATATGAGTTTACTACCCCATTACCATATTTCAATTTCAAGCCCACAGATGAATTTAATAAATTTAAAGCTGATGTAAAGGCATTGCATGAGCAAGGGATAGTGCAGCTATACTAGAGATTTAGTCTTTGAACTTGTAAAAACTATGGCTTTTATGATTTAACTGACAATTTTTCTATTAAAGCAGTCAAATTGTCAGTTTTATTTAAACACTATTTAAAATTATAACTTTGCAATGTTTATAAAAATTTTTCTAACTATCTGACTATCTTTTACCATAAAAGTTTAGTTGTCAAAAGCCAATAATGTGCTATAATTAAGTTTGATTGAAGGGACATGAATTTGGTTTTTTAATTTTCGTAGTTCTTTTGTCAAACAAAATTAATATTTAATTGAAGGGGTACTTTATATGAAACAACTAAAATTTATATCTTTAATACTGATTATTGTTGGTGGTTTAAACTGGGGCCTTGTAGGTTTATTCAACTTTAATTTAGTTAGCTTTATATTTGGTAAAATTCCTGCTGTTGAAAATATAGTGTATATATTAGTTGGGATTGCAGCTTTAATTAGTATAGCCGTAGCAAAAGATTGTTGTGCTAAGGGTGCATGTAAAAAATAACTACGACAATAAAGTTTTTTTATCAATTGGTTAGCTAAGGTTTTTGTATAAAATAGCTAGCTAACCATTCTGATTCTCTCTCTAATAATTTATAACAATCCACACAAAAATTATACAATTTTTATAATTATTTAGTTAAAATCTTCTGGTTATCATAATTAAATATTTTCCCTTTCAACTTTTGTTACTAATTATTAAAAAACTCTTTATTAATTTCAATTAGTAATTTTTCTGCTTCTAATTTAGTTATAATATCTAAGCTTAATATTGTACTCTTTGGATCTAAATTATTATTTATCCATTCTTTAAAATCTTCCACTCTTTTAATTTGTCCAGAGTTATATTTCAATTTACTCAAAATCATATTCAGCGTATCGAAATAGTTTGTATTATCAATATTCTTTACAGCCCCATTAAAGATTTTAATGAAACTTTCAGGAGTTGTAATCGATTCTGTTGAAGGAGTAATACCAATTAAACTATTTAAATTGTCAGATAGTTGCAGCTACATGTTTGCATGATTTGTTCACTAGTCAACCCTGCAATAAATTCACTAACAACTTTTTCCAATTTCTCAATACAATCGTAAAATTTATTTTTTATAGTAT
>JBKDHQ010000137.1:0-37744 GCA_046336365.1 Neisseriaceae bacterium | reverse complement strand
CAGGAGATTATCCGAATCTATCATTTGATCTAGGGCATAATTTAAAAACGACATCTCAACCTCTGCAAAAACACAATATATTCATATATATCAATATGTTATTATACCACATATTCGCTCTTAATGTGCAGAGGTTTCACTGTTATTGTATGCATTATTATACAACAAATTATTCATGAGTAATATCCTATGTGTTAGTTGTAAGTATAATATAAGAAAGTAAGAGCTGTAATTTATTTAATATTAAGTCTTAAAGTATGTATGGTCATATAACCAAAGCTTTGTATAGATGGAAAATAATTCACGATTATTTAATAATATATCTTTTGCTGCCTCTTTAGCCAAAGGGATTAGTTCTAAATCAAATTCTAAGTTAGCAAACCTAAATAATGGTAAGCCACTTTGACGACTTCCTAGTAATTCACCTGGACCTCTAATTAATAGATCTTCATGAGCAATTTTAAACCCATCTGTATTTTCGTAAATCACTTTTAATCTTTTTTTAGCAATATCGCTCAACGCATTTTGGTAAAGTAATATACAATTGCTTTCAATACTTCCACGCCCAACTCGTCCTCGCAACTGGTGTAATTGAGAAAGCCCCATACGCTCACTGTGCTCTATAACAATAATACTGGCATTAGGTACATCAACTCCAACCTCAATTACAGTCGTAGCAACTAAAACTTGTAAATTATTCGATAAAAACTTCTGCATAATATCAGCTTTTTCCTGCGACTTTAGTTTCCCATGGATAAGGCCAATCTTCAAATGAGGTAATCTTTCTTGAAGCTCATTATATACATTTACAGTATTTTCTAAACCCAGTTTTTCTGATTCTTCAATTAATGGGCATACCCAATACACTTGCCGTGATTTCCTAGTTTCATTATCAATATATTGGATCACTTCACTACGCCTGTTATTATTAATTAATATCGTTTTAATTGGAGTTCGATTTAATGGTAATTCATCAATAGTCGAAACATCTAAATCAGCATAATAGCTCATTGCAAGGGAACGTGGTATTGGAGTTGCTGACATCATTAACTGATGTGGATTAAGGCCTTTATCTTGTAGCATTAACCTTTGTTTTACTCCAAATCGATGTTGCTCATCAACAATTACAAAAGCTAAATTTTTAAATACCACATTTTTTTGAAAGACTGCATGGGTTCCAATTATAACTTGAGATTCTCCATCAATAATTTTATTATATGCGTCCTTCTTCTCTTTTGGGCTTAAACTTCCTGATAGCCAAATTACATCAACACCAAACTTATCTAAAAAAGTTCTAATTTTATTATAGTGCTGCTCAGCTAATATTTCTGTAGGAGCTATCATACACGCTTGATACTTATTATGAACCGCAGCTAATATAGCAAGGGTTGCAACTATAGTCTTACCACTACCTACATCACCTTGTAAGAGCCTATTCATTTGTACAGGTTTGGCTAAATCTATATATATTTCATTCAATACTTTTTTTTGAGCATTAGTTAACTCAAATGGCAACTCTATAATAAATCTTTGAATGGATTGATAATCAATTATTAGTGGGGATGCTTGTGCTTTATGTTTATACATGTAAGCATTATGCATTACTAGTTGTTGTGCCAATATTTCATCAAACTTTAATCTTTCTAATGCTTTAATATGAACTTTTTCACTATATTGCTTAGGAGTTAGCTTATGAAGAGTAAACAATGCTTGATTAATACTCATGTATTTATATTTATCTAAAAAATCTCCCAATAAGGCTTCTGATGCACTCAATTTTGATAAAGCAATTTCTACTAATTTAATTATTTGTTGCTGAGATAACCCCTTTACTGTTGAATAAACCGGAGTAAAAGTGTTTGAGAGCTGCTGGCTAGTTTCATCGTTAATACTTTGAATTTTAGGGTGAATTATACATTTTTGTCTGTGATAATCAAGCTTAATCTCGCCAAAAGCTCGTATTCTTTTTCCAACTCTATATTGAGAATCATAGTTAGGATAAAAATGAAAAAAAATAAGCGATATAATCTGTGTCCCATCACTTAATCTTACTTGTAGCTGCTTTGTTCTTTTACCAATTATTTCAGTAGTTAAAACTTCACCTTCAATTAATACATGTGCACCAATAGCAACATCTATTATTCTATATTTTTTGGTAAGATCTTCGTAGCGTATAGGAATATGAAGCAATAAATCCCAATAAGTATTTAGATTTAATTCTTGAAGCTTGGCTTTTACTTTAGCATCTGCCGCTATTGGTTCTAGAAATTCGAGCATATTTTTAATTAGATATTATAAATAAATACATTTTCTGCAAGAACCTGTTTAGAATCTTCTAATTTATGCATTTTTAGATTACAATTAAAGATCCTAAACAGCTTCTAAGCTTAAATTTTTTGATAAATTATACTTTAAACTAACATACTAAATAGAGTGTTATGCATAGAATTATATCATAATAATTAACTAGTACAATCTGATTGAGAGGAGAATTTATAAAGTGATAACTTAAAATATAGATAATGATACATGGTCAATTATAAAATTTAATGTAAATTTTTCTATTTACTTCAATTTTTAAAATATTTTATAATCTCATATATCATTCACATAAAACTAAATTAAAAGGAAAGTAAAAATCACTTAAAAATATTAATTGTCATAAAATTTTTTATCAATTAAAAATTAAGCAATATATTAAAAAAGCATTTTCATAAATTGGCAGTATTTTAAAGTTTTAAGGTATAACTAATTATGCGTAATAAAACATTGGTAATAAATACCATTTTTTGTTCTTCATTAATAGCATTAAGTGCTTGTGGGTTTGGCGGTGGCAGTAGTAGCAATAGCAGCTCTACAACAACTACAGTATCAGCTACAGTATTATTACCTGAAGAATCTAACGGTAGCAAAAAACCAGGTGACTTTACAACAAGCTCCTGTAAAAATTTAACTGAGTCATCTCTTTGTGTTATAAAGCTTACATGGTCAAATTTACCTGCAACAGAATCTTCTAGTGATCGTTTTTTAAACGAACCAGCCCTTAGCTACCCTGGAGATAGATTTTCTGCATCATTTAATAATTGCAATATACAAATCGCTAATTATAATAATGGATCCTGTATCCTTATTTATGACTTCAGTCCACCACCAAATAAATATGTATTTTTTGTAAACAACTTCCAATTTGCAATTACGGCTCTTAATAAAAACGATTATAGAGATATATATAGTTCATCAATAGAGGTTTCTGCTAGTAACTACCAATTTAAATAAAATGAAAAACTTATTATATCTTATATAGCTACTTATACCATTCATTTTTATAAGGAAAACATATTATGCTTAATAAAATATTAATAATGATTCCAATTTCCTGTCTTTCATTATTTATATTAAATGCTTGTGGGTCTGGCGGTGGCAGTAGTAGTGGCAATAGCAGCTCAACAACATCCACACTATCAGCAACAGTATTATTGCCTGGAGAATCTGATGGCAGCATTCCACCAGGTAGCTTTACTCTTAACTCTTGTACCAATATGACTGAGTCATCCATTTGTGCCATAAAACTCACTTGGACAAATTTACCATCAACAAATTCTTTTGGCATTAATGGTTTGATTATTCCAATAGTTCCTCATTCTGGACAAAAATATAGTGATTCATCTGCTTTATGTACAAATGAAGTCATAAATAATACAAATGGTTCGTGTATAATTAATTATGATTTTGTATCATTGCCATCAAACTTTACTTATGAATCAACTCTAACATTTAAAATCATGATGGCTAATGAAAAATCTGTTACTTATATAAATGCTTCGCCAATAAATTTTTATGTTAGTAAGTAAACTTTGATTTAAATGCAAATATAGAAAAAAATTATAAAAAATCAGTTCATATAGTGATATAAAACCATTTATAGCAATAAAACACAATGATTTCATGTCACTATAAGTTATATTTTCATTAATTTACCATAGCACACTTTAGCAAAAAAAGTGCAACTTTTTTATTAGTTATCCACAATTTTTTTTATTAATGTGATTATCCATTGAAATTTCTAAACTTTTCTGAAAACGCATGGTATTAAAAGCATTGCACAAGATTAACTTATACACTATATTTATTTAACCACTTGAATTATTAAAATTTTATTAAGTTATGCACAACTTTATCCACAATTTCTGTGAGTAATTCATTCTCTTATTAATAAATCAATAAGTTAACATATTTTTTACTAAGCTTATTGCATAGTTTTATAATTCTATCAGCACCTCAACTTTAATATCTTCATTTTTAATTTTTAAAAACAAATTATCCTTTTTGATAAAATTCTCCATACCATACTTGACTAAAAAAAGTGCAACTTTTTTATTAGTTATCCACAATTTTTTTATTAATGAAGTTAATTACTGAAATTTCAGCAATTTTTTAAAACCTATTGTTATTACAAGGATTTCAAACATACACATTCTAAACAATACTTATTTAACCTATTGAAATGAGCAAATTTTCCTGAGTTATCCCCAACTTTATCCACAATTTCTGTGGGTAATTCATTCTATTTATAATAAATCAATGAGTTAATACTATTTAGAAATGATTTAATTGTCCAATTTAAATCTTAATAAAATTTTACTTCATAAATTTTTACTGCTTTTAGAAAAACCTTTTGTTATAATAATGCACTAATAAAAAGTATAGTTTAACTAATGAATGAAATTAAAAAAAGTGTTATTGTACCTCATACGCCTCAAAGAATCTTTGAAATAGTATCAGATATAGAACATTATCCAAACTATTTGCCGTGGTGTAGCAAATCTGAGATAAGAAGAGAGAACGAAAATGTTGTTATTGGTTCGGTTTTCATAGAATATTTAAAAATAAAAACTCATTTTGTAACAAAGAATATAAATACACCATACTCTAAAATTGATATGGAATTGGTAGAGGGTCCATTTAAATTTATGCAAGGTTCATGGCAATTTACTCCACTTGGCGAAAATGGTTGTAAAATCGACTTTGTGCTAAAATATAAATTTACTAATTCAATTATTGAAAGAGTTATTGGGCCTGTATTTAATTATATTACTAAAAATATTGTTGATAGTTTTATCTTATATGCAAACAAAACAAAATAATTCAACCATAAATATAGAACTTGCATTTGCTGCACCTAACAAACAAATCATTATTCCACTTTGTATTCCAAGTGATACAACTATAGATAAAATAATAGCAAATTCAGACCTACATTTAATATTTCCCGAATTTGATTTCTCGGACATCAGTAAGCTTCAGATAGGGATTTTTGGCAAAAAAATTGATAGTAGCACATATCAATTAAAAGAATACGATAGAATAGAAATATATAGACCACTTAATAAGACCCCTAACCAAAAACGTTTGGAAAGAGCTAAACTAGATAAAAAGGAATAACCGTAATCATCTTACAACTTAACTAACCTTATTAAAATATAGTGTAGTTGTTGCAAAATTTGTGCGACAATAACATGGATAATCCAACATACAAAGGATAAAATAGTATGTCTAAATATATTTTAGCACTAGATCAAGGTACAACGAGTTCTCGAGCAATTATTTTTAATAAAGCTGGGCAGATTGTAAGTAAAAAGCAACGAGACTTTACTCAAATATTCCCAAAACCTGGCTTTGTTGAGCATGATCCCAATGAAATATGGGTATCTCAATTAGCTACAGCAAAATTAGCAATGTCAGTAATTCAAATTACAAGTAAAGAAATAGCTGCAATCGGAATTACAAATCAACGTGAAACAACCATTGTATGGGATAAAGAAACTTCAAACCCTATTTATAATGCAATTGTTTGGCAAGACCGTCGCACAGCAAATATAGTAGAAGATCTAAAGCAACAAGGTTTAACTGATAAATTTAAACAAAAAACAGGATTAATTCTTGATGCATACTTTTCCGGTACCAAATTAAAATGGATTTTAGATAACATACCAAATAGTAGAGAATTAGCAAATAATGGGCAGCTTGCATTTGGCACAATTGATTCATGGATAATCTGGAACTTAAGTAATAAACGTAATCATGTAACTGATGAATCAAACGCATCTCGTACTCTATTATTTAATATTCATACAGGTGATTGGGATGAAGAATTATTAGAAATTTTGGATATCCCAAGAGAAATGTTACCAGAAATAGTACCATCTTCTGGTATTATAGCAGAAGCAAGTTCTGGATTATTTGGCACTCGTATTCCAATTGCAGGTGTTGCTGGTGATCAACAAGCTGCTACTTTTGGTAATATGTGCATAAGGCCTGGTATGTTAAAAAATACATATGGCACAGGTTGTTTTCTACTCATGAACACTGGAGACAAAGCATTAACATCAGATAATAACTTATTAACCACCATTGCCTGGAACATCAATAACAAGCGACAATATTGTCTTGAGGGAAGTGTATTTATTGGTGGTGCTGTAACCCAATGGATACGCGACGGATTACACGGTATTGAACAATCCTCTCAAATAGAAGCTTTAGCAACAAGTGTAGCAGATAGTGGTGGTGTTATTATGGTCCCAGCCTTTACAGGGCTTGGTGCTCCATACTGGGATCAATATGCACGTGGGGCAATATTTGGAATAACTCGAGGTACTACCATTGCTCATATTGCACGAGCTGCAATTGAATCTATTGCTTTTCAGGTTTCTGACTTAGTTCATGCTATGGCAAATGACTCAAAACAAGTTATCACTACTTTACGTGTTGATGGAGGGGCTTGTAAAAATAACTTTCTAATGCAATTTCAAGCAGATATTTTGGATATTACTGTTGAGCGTCCTAAATGTTTAGAACTAACTGCATTAGGTGCAGCTTATCTTGCAGGAATTGCTGTTGGATTTTGGAAGACAACTGATGAATTAGAATCTATCTGGGAAATTGAACATAAATTCACACCAAATATGAGTGATAATAAGCGAAATATGTTAATGGATATTTGGCATGAAGCAGTCAAACGTTCTCTACAATGGATAGATAGTACTAACCCTGCAAGTGATTAATTTTTATAAGAGTAATATTGATAAAGTGGAGAATAACAACTTTGATATAATAATAATAGGTGGTGGTGCAACAGGATTAGGTGTTGCAGTAGATGCACAATCTCGCGGTTATAAAACACTTCTTATTGAAGCATATGATTTTGGTAAAGGTGCTTCATCAAAATCTACAAAACTAATACATGGTGGCATACGTTATTTAGCAAATTTGGATATACAACTGGTAAAAGAAGGTCTTGAGGAACGTTATTTCTTTCTAAAAAATGCACCACATCTAACTAAAGTACAAAGTTATTTAGTACCATTCTATTCACTATATGATAAATTAAAATACTTTATTGGAATAAAGCTTTACGAATTTTTATCTGGTAAGTATAAGTTAGGTCGTAGCAAATTCTTATCAAAACAGCAGACCTTAACATATGAAAACACTTCTGACTTAATTGAAAAAAACCTTATTGGAGGTGCCATCTATTATGATGGACAATTTGATGATACTCGCTTATTGATAGCACTACTTAGAACATTTTTGGATTTAGGCGGACATGCATATAATTATACAGAAGCTAGGCAAATATTGAAAAATGATGCGGGTATTGCCAATGGAATTCTAGTATATGATAAATTAAATAATATTACAAAAAAATATTATTCTGAAGTAATAATAAATGCAACAGGAGTATTAACTGATACCATTTTAGATATTGATGAACCGCAAAAGATGCATCATAACATAACTGCAGCACAAGGTACTCATTTGGTTTTTGAAAAATCTATATTTAACTCCCCTCATGCATTAGTAATTCCTAAAACAACAGATAAACGTGTTTTGTTTATATTACCTTGGTTAGATAAGATTGTAGTTGGAACTACTGATATAAAAGTTGATACACCAGTTATAGAACCAAATGCTACAATAGATGAAGTTAATTTTATTATGGAAACTTTAAAACAATATACAAAGCAAAAAGTTTGTCATAGTGATATAAAAGCAAAATTTACAGGATTACGCCCATTAGTCAAACAAAATAATAAAAAAGCTACAAAAAAAATATCTCGTAAACACAAGATATTATGTAGCGAAAGTGGATTAGTTTCAATTGTTGGTGGTAAATGGACAATCTATCGTTTGATGGGGGAAGATACCATAAATTATATTATTAAGAAAAAACTCATTGAAAATAAAGGGCCATCAGTAACCAAAAATTTGCAGTTATTTGGTTATACTACAATGAATATAGAATATCCATTAAAATCTTATGGTAGTGATTACACAAAAATATTGGATATTCAAAAAGAACTGAATAATTATGAAAAATTACATGATAAATTACCATATCTTCAAGCAGAAGTAATTTATCATGTACGTTATGAAATGGCAAAAACGGTTGAGGATATTTTAGCTAGAAGAACCCGTTTTTTATTTTTGGATGCTAGAGCCGCTCATGAAAGTGCACCACTAGTTGCAAAACTAATGGCTTATGAGTTTGGCTTTGATAATATATGGATGAATCAGCAACTTGAAGCATTTTATATAATAGCAAAAAATTATTTTGTACCTTAATTATACATACATTCACACTGTTTATTAAATAAAATCAATCCATACGAGGCTATAAATTTTATTTTATACAAGTTTATTAATGCAAAATTATGCGTTAAATTCCTAAGTCTTGTAATAATCACTACGTTCATGGCAAAATTTTATATTGAATTTAACTTTAATTTTGCTAAAACTTGTAAATTACATAAAAATTTATATCCTCTGCATCAATATAAAATACAGTATTAAAGAGTGAGAATTCAGGTTTTAACTATGCTATTTGCAATAACTCTAAATTAACTCTCTTTAATTAGGTACCTCCAAGTTAGGGCTTGTTAAACTTAACAATACTAATTTATTAACAATTTCTTTCGCAAGTTCTGGAAGAAAAATAAATAGGTTACTATCATACTGATTCGCCACACATAAAATCAATATTGCCTGATGAAATACATTATGGGTTACTATGAATCTAGTAATTGTTCTATATGAATCAAAGCTCTCTGAGGGTTGTTTAATTATCTCAAGAAAAATATCTTTATTTCTAAAGTAAAGTTCATACATGCCGCATTCTAAATAATTTGGCTCTAGATATCCTAATAGGAGGGTAACACTCTCTAAATTTAATTTGGCTTTATTTGCGGTGACATTGTATAAATTCGACATAAGATTGCTTAAATAATCATTAAAAACATCTGGTATTCTATTGTATATATTAAGTATATATATTGAGAATAATTTAATACTATGAGATATATCAGCTTTTTCTATAAATTTATCTTTTTCAAATAGGTATATAAAGAAATACTTTATAAAATAAATTTTAACATCTTCATCATTTATAGTAGATATGGTGCACAATAATTCAGAACTAAATGGTCTTACATTTTTACGGTAATGATATACATTATCGCAACTAAATTTAGTACTATTTAAGTGAACCCTTAGAGTACTTAAATCTGAGTTTGAAAACCCAAAAATATTTAGTTCAACACTTTTAAACACTGAATTACTTAAATTACAATGACTAAAGTCGCATACTCCTAATCCACAGGATTCAAAAGTGCAATCTTGAATAAAAGAGAAGTTAAAGTCACAAAATACAAAAGTTGTCTCTTTAAAATTACATTTTTTAAAATTTGAATGAATAAAACAGGCTCTACTTAAATTACAATTTGTAAAATCTACTCCAAACCAAGATGTTCTAATTAAACTCAGTTCAGAAAGATTACCATCTACACAATCTACAAATATTTGATGATAAATATCTGGAATTGGGTTACTAAATTTATTTTCAGAGTTTATTGATTCATAATCTGGTTCTATTTTATCATCAAATAAACATACAACATTATTTTCAAATTTTATATTTAAATCTATTATTTTGCCTTCCAATCCAATATTTTTTAAAATTTGGTTAATAGTATATTTATAATTTTTTTTAAAAATATTAAATATAAACTCAGCATGTTCCATAGTGAATTTAATATCTAGACGTGATAATGCCCTTAAAACACCTTTGCTATTTATCCGGTTTGTGATTATGCTATGTATATTTGGTATATAAACCTTATTAGTTTGCTTGCCAAGATAAAATTTTAAGTAAGTAAATAAATTAATAATTTTTGCTTTTAAGATATTGTTATTTTTATGAACATTTATTATTGAACAAAAGCTAACAATTTTGTTTTGATCCTTATTAGAAAGAAGATGATTACCTACTAAATCTAATTTACCAACAGTTTTGCGCATTTATATTTCCTTCCAATGCAATAATTAATATATTATTATCAATCCGTCTTAAGTCCAGTATTTATTGATTTTGTACAAAATATAGTATGATAAAGTCTATGACATTATACAGTGTATTTTTTAAAAAGAAACAATAGTTCTTAGATATTTACGAGGGTAATGATAGACGAACAATACGCAATTATACTTCATTAATTCAGCTTCCTGCAAAGCTGTATTTTCAAATGGATTAGCCAGGAAAGATATTATATAAATGAAAATTCTATATCATGTTATAATTAACAACTAATTTAACTGCTATTTTTGTAACTATTAAAATGATTAAAGATAACGACCATACTCCCATGATAAAACAATATCTTGGAATAAAAGATAACTACCCGGACATGTTAGTGTTTTATCGTATGGGAGACTTTTATGAATTATTTTTTGATGATGCAGTAACAGCCTCAAAATTATTAGGAATTACACTTACATCAAGAGGTAGTTCAGCAAAAACTCCTATAAAAATGGCCGGTGTTCCATTTCATTCATTAGAACAATATTTAATTAAATTAGTAAAGCTTGAGCAATCAGTTGTGATTGTCGATCAAGTTGGAGAAGTTAATAGTAAAGGACCTGTTGAGCGGAAAGTAACACGTATTATTACACCTGGGACATTAACTGATTCAAGCTTATTAAACGATAAAATAGAAAATCTTATTTGTTGTATTTCTAATAATAAAGATGAGTATGGAATAGCAACTATGTCTATTTCAGCAGGTACTTTTACAGTTAATCAAGTTAAAGCAACTGATATTATAAATCAAATTGAACGAATTGCTCCAGCTGAATTAGTAATTCCAGAATCATTACAAACAAAATTTCAACAATTAAAACTAAAATGTAATATTAAACCAATCCCAAATTGGAATTTTGAATTTGATTCATCGTATAAAAAATTGTGTAGCCATTTTAAGGTAAATGATTTATCTGGTTTTGGAATTAGCCATGACATAAAGCTTGCTATATCATCTGCATCAGTATTATTAGAATATGCAAAGAAGACACAATGTGGTGAATTGCCTCATATACAGAATGTAGCTTTAGAAGATGATCATCAATTTTTAAAGTTAGATGCAATCTCGCGACGTAACCTAGAAATTAATTACACAATTACTGGCCAAAATAGCCCTACCCTATTATCACTATTAGACAACTGTGCAACTGCTATGGGTAGCCGTAAACTACGTTATTGGCTAAACAATCCATTAATTAACCATAATGAAATAATTATGCGGCAAAATGCAGTTAAGAAACTTGATAGTCATCAAGAAAACTTACATAATATTTTAGAAAATATTTTTGATATTGAACGTATTACATCAAGAATCGCAATATATTCTGCCCGACCAAGAGATTTAGCAGCATTACGCGATTCATTATTAGTGATTCCACAATTAGCTTTTTTAAAAAATTTTGATGATAGTTTAATTAATACCTTAATAAGTGCTCTTAATGAAGAATCTACTATAATAGCAACAACTTTACAAAACTCTATAATGCCTGAACCAAATAATTTTGTACGTGATGGTAATGTTATAAATAATGGTTATAATAGCGACTTAGACCATTTAAGGGATGTTAAAAATGATGCTAATAAGTATTTGTTAGAGCTTGAAGAAAAAGAGCGTGAGCGTACTCAAATCCCAAATTTAAAGATTGAATTTAATAAGGTACATGGCTTTTATATAGAAATTTCAAATAGTTATATAAATAAAGCACCTTCTGAATATAGAAGAACTCAAACTTTAAAGAACGCAGAACGTTTTACAACGCCTGAACTCAAAGTTTTTGAAAACGAAGTACTTAATGCAGAGGAACAATGTCTAAACTTAGAAAAAAAATTGTATGAAGAATTACTCACCTATTTGAATAAACATATAAAACAGCTGCAACAAATTGCACATGCTATTGCAACACTTGATGTATTAAATACATTTGCAATTATTGCGATGAAAAATAACTATGTCTGTCCAATTTTAGTTGATGATAATATAATATCTATAAAGAATGCTCGTCATCCAGTAATTGAAAAACAGGTAGATCAATTTATTGCAAATGATGTAGAACTAAGTGACAAAACCAAATTTTTATTAATTACTGGTCCCAATATGGGTGGAAAATCCACTTATATGAGGCAAGTAGCACTTATTGTGTTATTGGCCTATTGTGGATCTTTTATACCAGCAGAATCAGCCACAATTGGTCCAATTGACAGAATCTTTACCAGAATTGGTGCATCTGATGATCTAAGTTCTGGCAAATCGACTTTTATGGTAGAGATGACTGAAACTGCCAATATTTTAAATAATGCTACCAATAAATCTCTAGTATTACTTGATGAAGTTGGCCGTGGGACTTCAACTTTTGATGGCTTGGCACTAGCTCACTCTATATCTCGCTATTTAATCGAGAAAATTTGCGCCTATACTTTATTTGCAACTCATTATTTTGAATTAACTAATCTTGCAAGTCAATATACCGCCTCGAAAAACGTACATTTAAGCGCTGTAGAACATGAAGAAACTATAGTATTTTTACATCATGTATACGAAGGTGCTGCAGAAAAAAGCTATGGGATACAAGTTGCTCAATTAGCTGGAATTCCTAAACATGTAATCACCACTGCAAAAAAATATCTACACAATCTTGAAGCGAAGCAAAATAATAATAATAATCAATTCGATTTATTTAATGAAGTTTTCTTTGAAGAAAAACCATATGTTGAAACTCAAGAACAAGAATATACACTCATTGAATCACCAAAAATTAGTGAACAAGAACTGCAAGTATTGGAAATAATAAGAACAACCAATCCAGATAGTCTAAGTGCAAGAGATGCACTAGAATTATTATATACACTAAAAGGGTCTTTATGATTGATTTAAATAAGCTAGAACTAAGAAAAGCCAACATTGATGATTTAAAAGATATTGTGACACTAATTCATGATGATATATTGGGTAAAGATAGAGAAAGACCAGAACTGCTGAATCAATATAATAGTATTTTTGAGAAAATACTAAAGTCGGATAATCAACAATATTTTGTTGTTCAATATAGTAATGAAATCATTGGTTGTTTTGAGCTAACAATTTTATATGCTTTATCAATAACAAGCTCAATCAGATTAGAAGTAGAGAATGTACGTGTTCATAGCAAATATCGCAGTTGTGGCATAGGTAAGTGGATGTTTAGTGAAATCACCAAATTTGCACAAGAAAATAACTGCTCAATTATACAATTAACTAGTAATAAAATTCGAAAAGATGCACATAAATTCTATACAAGTATTGGCTATAAGAATTCTCATGAAGGATTTAAGTTATATTTATAGGCTATCATTTTTCATTATAAAATATTATTAATTTTGTTGTAAATTTATATAAAGACGAATATAAGCGAAATAAAATAATTTCAACTAGTAATGCTAAATTATGAACTAAAACACTGTTAAAACTATCTCGGATTGATTTTAAACCAATGAAATTAATCCTCAATGCAACGTTTTTAACGCAAACTCCCCAAATTTCTAATTAACGATTTTGAATATGTTGGTAAAATATAACATTAACCCTATTAAGGTACAAGGAGTTATCGATGTTTCCTGGAGCAGGACAATTAAGTAAATCTACAGGTATTATTACTACAGTTGGTAGTAATAAAAGTAATATTTCAAACGAGCTAATTCGTCTTTTAAACAGTGATAATACTAGAGAAGTTGATTTAGCAAAAGAACTGATTAAAGAACTCATAAAATATAAAATAAGTAGGCTACCATTCTGGAATCCTACATCTAAAGAAGAAGGAACTCGAAAATTTAATGAAATTATTAATTTTAAACGTGCGAAACATAATGTAGAATGTGAGCTTGAAGGCAAAAATTTAATTTTTCTTGCATCTAATCAGGTTGGTGGTGGGGGGATCCCTGTTGCAATCCCAAATCGTTTAAAATTTTTATTATGTGGTCGCAAATATGTACCTAATATTGATATCTCCCAGGCTGAAAAACTTGATCGTAAAGTACGATTAAGAATTTATTATGCAATTAATTCACTTATTAAAACTGACAGTAAAGAGCAAAATAAAGAGAATATTAAAAAATACTTACAAAGTAATGATATTCTAGAACATTATAATGATCTTGAAAATGAAATTCCGTTAATAAATTATAGTGCCGATGATAATGATACTTTTGTATCTCCTACATTATCTATTGCTGAAAGTTCATCTAGTGAAACTCAAATAAAATCTGGTGAGATTAACCATAACAATATCAGTGACCTAAATAAACAATTATTCGATGAAAATAATTATTATCGTTACATTTCATCTACAATGTACTTAGTTACAATTAACGAAGCTAATATTAGAGAATATTGTAAAAAATTTGAACAGCTCTACGGAAAAACTTTAAGAGAATTTTTAAGGGAGTATCCACCTGTACTATTCTATAACAAAAATTTAGAAAAACTAGATACGAGCTTAATAAAAAAACTTCATTGTAACTCGAACCAAAACAACATACAGAGAATAATGGTCAGAGAGTACTCTACTATTATACAGCCCGCAATTACTCAGGCTCGAGAAGTATGTTATGTAATTAGTATACCAGCAATCAATACTCAAATTAATATGGATGAATTTGGTATAACTACTTTACTTCGAAGCAAAGACTCTTATTATAACGAAGGGCATGAAACATCTTTAGAAAAGATTAACATTATATATAAAGCAAAGTTTGAATTAATATTCCAAACTGCAATAGCAATGAGATGTAAAAATTTTGTAATGACTGGTTTTGGCATGGGATCTTTTGCTGTTAATGGCTATACCAAGGCTCTAATATTAAAAATATTTATCGATACTTATAATGATATGAGATCAACTCCAGGATTCCCTAAAATTTATTTTGTTGACAATAATAATAAATTCAAATTTTTTGATAATCCATATAAATGAAAATGATGAATCTGAACAAAATTTTAAACATGTTATTTCAGAGGCTGAAATCACTGTCATTGATAGTGAAACTGCAAATGACTATATAAATGAAAATGCTATAACAGACGAAAAATGGTGCATTTTAAACCCAAGTGATAGAGTACAAAATGGTGCCTATTTTATGGAAGGGAATTGTACATTAGAGGAAGCAATTTTTAGAACACTACTTGTTATTCCTTACGATGTAATTTTCAAGGTTGTACCAAATTTTACTTGCATAAATATTGATGTAGATTATAACCACATCAATCAATATTTACTAAGCTTTATTGATGAAAATGGTAAGTTTAACAAATATAATAATACTCATGGTGAAATACAGATCATTTTTGATAAAGACGGCAACATAAATCAATTAAATGTGCACTATGTATATGAAATATTAAATTCTTTTAATAAAATTGATCCAAAAATGACCAATGCTAAATATAACGCATTTGTAAACTTAGATGCCACAGAATATTTATTACTTGGATTACAAAAACTTATTATGTCTATAACTAATTATTTTGATCCTATAACCAATCAGAATGATTATAGTTCTGATATGATATCTCTTATTCGGGCACTTACAAAATGTCGCAAACGCATTATAAATATTTTAGCTGATATAAGCACTATCAAAATAAACAAAGGTAAAGTAACAGAAAAAAGAGGTTCTTCATTAACTTCAGTTGATGATGATATAGAGTCAATAGGTGATACCACTCAAGCTCAAACTTTGAAAATGAACAATATTACCAAATCAGTTACAGTACCAAATAAATATAATATATTATTTATTTACCAAGAAATTTGTAGCGATAATTATCTAGTGGTTCTCTCAGAATTTAGAGATGATTTAGTTGATAACAAGATAAAAGGATATCTTAAGGGAATAAAAGAATGGATAAATGTTAATTTAGATCCAAATAATTGTGTATTTACACTAAACCCTACTACTAAAGAAATAGCAAAGCGAATATTACAAGATATAAATTCACACCCAATTCCAGAAGAAACATTTATGGAAATCCCAGAAGAGGTTCAAAATACACTTAGTAAATATTTCAATATTAAACATACAATCATAAAATTAGATACTTTTATAGAAATACGTACAACTATTGAAAACAAGATAGAATCTTTTCTGAAAGCTAATCAAAATAATAGTGGAAATTCAACTCTTATAACAAATGTACAATTTATTCAATGGATAATTACTTATTTTAATTTCAATGAGTTAGAAGTCTATCCAGATAAAACAGAAACTCTTACTCAAGGTATTAATTTACTTGTATCTATAAATAATAAAATTACAAATTTGAATCCTGTCAATGGGAATGGTGAATATATATTTCAATCTGATGACGTTAATGATGATTGGATTTCATTTAAGGCAGCAATAAGTAATTTAGCTCAGTATCTTGCAACTGAAATAAATGTTAAAATCCCTGAAGAATTTCAAGAATTCTTTCAAGTTGGAGAAACTATAACTCAATTAAACTATATGGATGCACTTTCTAACTGTAAACAAAATTTAACAAATTCGAAGTCTACAAAAACATATAAATTAAATCAATTACGACGCTGGATAACACAAAACTTACATCCAAGTGGTTTGAACAAAGAATTTAACCGAGAATCTGTGAAGGAAGCAATGCAATCTTTTAATGAGATTATTGAATTAATTTCTGAAAAAGATACTACAGATATCCCTGGTGGTAGAGATTTCTCTGTTTCACATATACAATCTGCTGGTGTATCATCACAAACTATAACAACTACTATAACAAGCGTTACTCCTTTAGAAATTTCAGATGACATTAAATTTAACGAATCTTTTTTACACAATTTTTTCTTTGGCTATGAGTATTTTCCTATAACAAGTGCAGAATTTTATAACAAACATTTGTGTAAAATTTCACAGAAGTCTGACAAATTCATATCTATTTATAAAAATTATTTAGAGGACCCAAATTATAAAACAGTTTGTTTTAACTGGTTAATGAGTTTTCATCCAAATAATTATCAAATTTATTTTACATCAAATGAACTAACAGAGTTAGGAAACACATTTAATAAGATTATCAGAAAATTTGAATTTGACGAACAATTAAGTAACCATAAATCTGAAGAAATTCAAGTAATTTGTGATATTCCTGAGAATGGATATTTAGCTTTTCAATTGAATTTCAATATGAATTTTAAAAAAGTTGATTCTACTAACCTAATAACAGTTCTTACTAATATTACTGAAAAGATAGATAAATTTCTCGAAGGAAATCAAAATACAAGTGATAGAAGTGTAAACATGACAAATTTTCAGCTTATTACATGGATTATTGCAAATTTCAAATTTAGTGATTTAGTACCACACTTATCTGAAAAAACACTTGAAGAAGCTCGAGACTTAATTATGAAGTTAATAACAATAGAATCATTCAAAGAGTTAGCTTCTGAGCATATAACAACAGACTATGTCAATTTTATTTTAGGATGGGCTCCAAAAGAAAGATAATAGTTATATTCGCACCGAGCTTTAACTTGACAACATGATGATAACGCAATCTTATTATTTATATTAATTTAACGTACAAAGGAATTATTTATGTTTATTGGATCAGGCAGCAGCCTCAAAGTAGGTACTTCAACAAGAGTACAAATTGATTATACTGATAAAAGCGCAACTCATAAAGCGATAACTTATTTTCTATCTAGTAATGATAAAAATGAAGTAGAATTTGGAAAAAATCTTATCCTGCATTTAATAAAACATGTAGGCGGCTTTTATGATAAAAATATATTTTCTAGTGATTTAGCTTACTTTGAACCTGTAATAAAAGAATATGGAGAGCAGATATGTACTTTAGATGCAATGTGTCTTTATATTTTCTGTAGTAATAGATATGGTTTTGCAACGATTCCAAAAACTCTAAAAAACTTATTACAAGGGTTAGAACCCGATGGAAAAGCTAAACTCTCTGAAAAAGTAAGATCTAGAATTAATGATGCAATACGTCATTTATTAAGAGAAGGTCAAGTAATAGAAGGTCAAGATAACATTGAAATTAAGAAATTTTTAGATAATAATGATATTGATGTTAATTACAATAATGATTCAAATATAGAATTTAAAAAAAATGATATCAACGAGTTAAATAATCAATTTATACCTAAAAATCAAAGTAATAGTCTAAAACTACAATTAGTACCATATAATGAATTTACAGTTAATAAATATTGCAAGGTTTTCGAAAAAAAATTTAAAGGTACTAGTTTAAAGTCATTCTTAGCAGAGCATCCTATTGTGGTTTTCGGAAACAAGGAGTTAGAAAACTTTGATAAAAATAGTATAATACCACTTCACTGTAACGAAGCACAAGATTATGAACAAAAACTAAAAGCTAAAAAACACTCTGTTATTATACAACCTGCTGTTAATAAAACTGGACAAATTTGCCATTTAATTAGTATACCACCGATTATTGCTGACAATATTAACTCAGACACCGCTGCTTGTAAGGAATTATTAAAAGAAAGGTTTAAATTAATATTTAATTCAGCAATTGCAATGGAATGTAAGACATTAGTAGTAACAACATCTGCCATCTATCACGATGAGGTTGTTAACGAAAATCGGCATTTAATATTAAGCATTTTTCTAGAAACATTAAAAGAAATTAAACAAAATACAATTGGATTTCCTTACATATATTTCTTAACTACACAAAATGAACTCGAATTGCTTAACAAAATATTTGAATATAATGCATCTAGTGATTTTAATGCGTCTTTTCAAAACACTTGCTCTGAAGCTGCAAGCAAAATTATTGATTATATAACTCTAACTGAAATTATAAATGACACTGCTATTACAGAAGGAAGATGGTTTATTTTAAACCCTAGCAGTATGACACAAAATGGCGGAGATTTCATTAATTACTCAGTTAAGGAAAATGAACATAGATCACTTGAAGAGTCTATTTTTACTAATCTTATTGTACCTCCTTATGATGTGGTTTATAAGATTTGCCAAGAAAATATTTATTACGTTAATACTGATGCTGAATATAATACTATGAACGATATTTTATTAAATATTATATCAAAATATGTAGATAAAAATTATTATTGCTCTAAACCATCTGGAGAAAATTTACATATTGCAGAAAACTTTGATCAGAAAGATATATTGATATTTGAAAGGGATATTATAAAACTATATAGAATTTATGATGAAATGAATCATACTCCTTACACTAGTTTTGTAAAGTTGAATATTACAATAAATCACATTCAATTATTGATCAATATAGCAACAAATATTAAATCTATATTAACTAATAAATTTAAAACGTCAACTATTTGGCACACAAAAATTAATAATATAGAGCAAAATCTTCGTAATTTATTAAACAAAATAAAGCATAAAAATTCACAATATTTCATAGATTATTTCTTTTCAGAAAATAATCCTGCTATAAAAGATGCTAATACCTATAAAAAAGCATTAGCAGAGATTAGCAAAAATGTTAAAGGTTTCTATGAAAAACATAAAATTATACTTGAAAATGATCCAGATTTTAATCTAGCTTTCGAAAGTTGGTTGAATGATAACTTTGATCCAAATTTGTACAAAGGATATTTTCAGGATGGTTCACATAACTCATTGGATCCAGAATTTCAAGAAAGCCAGGCATTTTTTTCTTTCATATTAATAAAGTTTGGTTTTAAACCTGTCACTGAGATATTTAATACACAAGGAGAAAGTACAGAATCAGAAACAACTTCAACTTCAATTTATACGTCTGACTCTAAAGAGGATAGTAGAGAATTCAAAAATAACACTCCAAGTACAACAGAGCAAGAATCTCAAGCTGAAAGAACATGGCGTTTTAATCAAGTAAGATATAGGACAATTAATCCTACCACACAAATAAACATTAAGATTCCTGAAAATTTTAAACAATTTTTAGCAGTAGGAATTTATATTACAGAACGTAATTATATGAGAGTACTTCGAGATTTAGATAACTTACTATCTAATACTCAATATGTAAAGTCTGTTCAAGCACTTAACACAGTTGGTTTTAAAGAGTGGATAGACGAATTTTTAAATCCAAAATTTTTTTCAGAAGCTTTAAAGTCGTATGATAATAATTCAGCATCAACATTGTTTAATCGAATAATACAAGCGTTCCAAAGATAGAGATAGAAGATTATTAATTATAGTTATCTAAATATACAAGTTCCTGGAGAAGTTAAAAATTTATTTATGGGCTAATCGCAGTTAAATATTTTAATTAAATTTATACCAGGAATTTATATAAATACCAGATTGGCTTGGAGTTTAGAACTAAACAAGTTATTATTCACACCAATCTTTAACTTGACTAGATGCTGATAAAATTATTTCATCATCTAAAGTAAATTGTTTATCATCTATTGGCTTTACGAAGTCAAAAATATGGTCTATCAGATCAACAATATCAGTTAATGTGTTTTCAGTTATCGAATCTTTTATTGCAATAGAGTTTGTCCCAAGACGTATTCCACTTGTGATAAAAGCAGACTTAGTATCATTAGGAATAATATTTTTGTTAATAATTATATTACATTTTTCTAATGCTTTTTCAGCAATTACTCCAGTTAAACCTTTTGAAATTAAAATATCTATTATTATCATATGATTATCTGTTCCACCGGTTAAAACTTTATAATTCTTTTGTATAAATAAATCAGCTAATAATTTACTATATTTGACTACTTTTTCCATAATCAGCTTAAATTCTAAGCTATCTATTTTTTTAAATGAAGCCGCTTTAGCAGCAACTATTGACATATCAGGGGTTCCTTGTGTCATCGGAAATATGGCATGGTCTACTAATACTGATAATTTCTTCTTTTGATAAATCATATTAGCATCTTTACCCATACATATTAACCCACCATGAGGTCCATATAGCTGCTTATAGGTACTTGTTGTTGTAAAATGCGCATAATCAATTGGAGAAGGGATAATACCAGCTGCAACCAAACCTGAAATATGCGAAATATCAGCAAGAAGGAAACTTTCAACTTGGTCAGCAATTTCTCGAAAACGTTTATAATCTATCAATCTAGTATAAGCACTTGCTCCTGCAATAATTATTTTTGGACGATAGAGCTTAGCAAGGTACTCAACATTTTCATAGTCAATATAACCATCTTGGTTTAGTCTATAATTCACAATATTAAAATATTTTCCTGAAATAGAAACTGGGGCACCATGAGTTAAATGTCCTCCTGAACTTAGTGATAAACTAAGTATTGTATCTCCTGGTGCTAAAAATGAGAATAATATACTATAGTTTGCAATAGAACATGATAAAGGTTGTACATTTACATACTGCGCTTTAAAGATTTTCTTGGCACGTTCAATAGCTAAAGTTTCAATTTTATCAGCCACCTTAGTACCACCATGAAATCTATGCCCTACGTAACCTTCAAGAGTTACATTCATAACGTTACTGGCTGATGCAGCTAGTACCTCATCAAAGGCTATACTAGAGGCAGCTATCATCAATAAACTTTGTTGTTGCCTTAAGTCTTCTTGTACTAATAAGGATAATAACTCTTCATCGGTTTGCTCTAAGTTTTCTATAGCTTGATGATACTTTTCTTTATAATTAGTGTACATTTTTTCCTAAATTTTATATAGTTGATGAAATACTTTTTACCAAAAAATGCTCTGCATTTAATATATTCCAATGGTTATTATCAGGCATTGGGATTAAATTAACCTGTTTTATATAACGATCAACATTATTGTATTTTAGTGTTGTAATATAATTAGATAATTCTCTCCAAGCCATATCAGAATCGTGAGCTTTTTTTGCTTTATATAAATACACCTGAGTATGACGAGTTTGACCAGAAAGTTGTTGATTCATCATTCTATTTTCAATTTGCATAACATCAAGTATCTTGTTGATATAATTTTGGTCAATCCCACCTTGCAATAGTTTTTCTTGATAAGGTATTATATATTTATCATACCCATATTTTGTTATCAACTTGTCTATACGTGAATCCCTGATAACTGTATCTAATAAATACACTTTAATTTTAGATACATTATCTCTTTCTAATTGATGTGCTATTTCCAAGGCTATAAGTCCACCAAAACTCCAGCCAAGTAAATAATATTGTTCCTGCTTAGTTTCTTGCATTATATTATCTATTAGGCTCCGATAATAAGCTGCTAACTCAGATAATTTATCTATATTATCTTCAGCATATAAATTATATGAATCAATACCATAACAACTAAATATATTCTCAAACCTTTCGGCAAGCTTTACGTATGCTTCAGCTCCAGCATGACCAGCGTGAATCATAAATAAATTAGGCTTATTAGAAGTACGGTTAAGTTTTATAATAATTTGCGGCTTATTAATCTTTGTATTAATTTTATTTGCTATTGCTTCTACTGTTTTTAGGATTATTACTTCACTAATACTGATATTGGTATTATATCTAAGGTTAATTTTTCGCACCAACTCAATACTTAATATGCTATTACCACCTAGTCTAAAAAAACTATCTTGTATACTTATTTTTTGTACTGATAGACATAATACCTGCGCAAATATTTCACAAACTGTTGTTTCTAATTCATTTTTTGGCGCTATGTATTCTTCTACATTTGTAAATTTAGGCTCTGGTAATACTTTACTATCTAATTTCCCATTTATAGTTAACGGTAACTTATCTAAATACACTAATACACTTGGCACCATATATTCTGGTAGCTTACTACTTAATTCTTTCAATAATATCTCATGATCTAGCTTTTTATCTGCCACATAATAACCAACTATATATTTATCTCCAATTACATTTCCATCTTTATCTACACGGTCTTGAGCTAATACTACCGCTTGTTTAATATCCATACAATGAGATAACACACTCTCTATTTCACATAGCTCAATCCTAAACCCACGTACCTTTACCTGAAAGTCGTTTCTACCTATATATTCTAAGTTACCATCAGTTAGCCATCTTACTAAATCTCCAGTTTTATATAATCTTCCATTCTTACCTTGTACTTTTTCTTCATCAGTTTGGAACGGATTTAATATAAACCTCTTTTTGGTTAAGTCTGGCTGATTTAAATAACCACGAGCAATTCCAGCCCCTCCAACATATAATTCCCCTATTGCTCCAATTGGTAGCGGCTTTAAATTACTATCTAGTATATATGCATATCTATTATTTAATGGGTTTCCTATTGGTACTGAACGAATATTTTGCAAATTTTTAGAAGATATTTCGAAAGTACAACTAAACGTAGTATTCTCAGTAGGACCATAACCATTGATTAAATGTTGCGGTTTGTAATTTGAATGTACTAAATCATATACTATATTATAATTTAATGCTTCACCTCCAATTAATAAGTATTTGAGACTACTAAATATTGTATTATCTTGTAGATATAGTTGATCGAATAAGATTTTTGTTAACCATAATATAGATACATTATGTTCAATTAGCACCTTTTCAAATAATTCCAAATCTGACACAAGCTTTAATGCATCACTTGGACAATATATTTTAGCTCCATTTAATAAGCTTCCCCAAATCTCAAAAGTAGTAGCATCAAAAGCAATACTAGCAAGCTGCAGAATACAGTCATTAGCAGATATTTTTACATAATCTACATTTTTGACCAAAGATACTACATTCCTATGCTCAATCATTACTCCTTTAGGTTTTCCAGTGCTACCACTAGTATATATTACATAAGCTAAATTATTACTATTTGTATTTGTTGTTAGATTTATATCTGGCAGATCGTTTAAATGAGCTAATAGAGAGTCATTATCAATAGATATTACATTAACCATCAAACTTTTAACTTTAATCAATGATAATAGCTTGTCACAATATAATTCATTAGTTAATATTAATTCTGTTTTAGTATCTTCCAGTATATAGCTTATTCTATCATCTGGATAATTAGGATCAATAGGAACGTATGCAGAACCAGATTTAAGTATAGCAAGTGTAGAAATGAGCATATAATCACTTCTATCTAAACATAAAGCAATCAAATTATCTGGATTTATCTGTTGCAACGTTCTAATATAACTAGCCAATTGATTAGCTTTTTGGTTTAGCTTTTGATAGGTTAATTGCCTATTTTTATATACAACAGCTATTTTGTCTGGTGTTTTTAATACTTGCTTTGCAAATAAAGATTCTATCGTTATATTACTAGGATATTCCCTATTGGTATCATTCCAATCATAGATAATTTTTTTATATAACTCAGAATTTAATAATGTTAATTCTTTGACACTAATCAGTTTTGTGTTATTTTTAGCTAACTGAGAAATCTGTTTTAGTAAAGTCAAATAAGTATTAGCAAAACTTTCAATAGTTGATTGATTAAATAAGCTACTTGCATAATTCATAATACCTGTAATTTTATCATTGCTATCATCAAGAATAACTGACAAATCAAATAAAGCTCGCCCAAAATTTTGTTTTAAATCACAAATCGACATTATTGATGAAGATTGGGATGTAGTATCGCTACCAAAGCTTTGTAAACTAAATAGTAACTGAAAAATTGGATTTTGCGATAAATCTGGAGGCAAATTCAGATTTTTAACAATCATTTCAAATGGAAATTGCTGGTGTTCATGAGTTTCAACAACCTCATTCTGAACACTCTTAATTAAAGTTATTAGTGAGTCACTTTCATTGATCTTAAATCTTAATGGCAAAGTATTAACAAAAAACCCAATAAGTTGCTCATATTCAATACTGGTTCTATTACTAAATGGCGTTCCAACTATAATATCATCTTGGTTATTAAATGACCTTACCGTCAGAATAAACCCTGACAGTAAAATAGTATAAAGACTAACACCCATTTGATTAGATAATTTGCGTAATGATTGGCTCACATCATAGTCAATAATAATAGATAGATCTGAACCAATATAATCAAATATACCCTTCCTTTGATGATCAACTGGAAGTGAAGTTGTCTCATAACAAAATAGCTTATTATTCCAATACTGTGAATCTTTAGAGTAATTATCTTGATTTGACAGATATTTATTTTGCCAAAGTGCAAAATCCTTATATTGAAGTGCTACATTATCTATATACTCAACATTTATACCTGAAGCATAACTGTCATAATAAACTTGAATATTCTTTAACATTACTTCTGTTGACCAGCCATCAAATGCAATATGATGAACCAATATAATTAAATAATTAGTCTGTGTTTCTTTATCTAAAACAGCGGTAAACCTTATTGGGTATTCATTATCAAAGTTAAAATTATAATTACATTCTTTAGTTATATATTTTTTTATATCTTCATAATTATTCAAACTTACAGTTATAAAGTACAACTTATTTATATCAAATTCAAGGACTTCCTGATAACTATTTCCTTTTGAATCATTACAAATTAAAGTACGTAAAATTTCGTGATGCTTTAATAATGCAACTAAACTTAGTTTTAAAAACTCCATATTTATATTTGGGCTAAGTTTAAATAACATTGGTATCATATATGGATTATTTTTTTCAATTTTATCAATAAAGATAAGGCTTCGTTGCTGATACGAAAGTGGATAATTTTTATTATTTAAAGGATAATTTATTACTTCACTACTATTAGATGTTGGAACTCCACTACTATTAGATGCTCGATTTTTTACTTGTTCAAACATAATGTTTATTATATAATTTGATTGCTCAGGTATCGTTGGATTGTTTATTATATTTTTAATCAGACATTCAACCCCAAGCTTATGCTTTATTCTTGCGACTATCTGGGCTGCTTTTAATGAATGACCACCTATACTATAAAAATCACTATGATAATCAACTTTAGTATTGGCAAACACTTCTTGCCATATATTAAAAATAAATTCTTCAACTTTATTTACAGGTACTGACAATTTGGTATTAATATTGTCCGCTTTACTCGTAGCTAATTTCTCTATTCCTACTTTTTGTAGTTTCAGACGATCTATTTTTCCATTTAATGATCGGGGAAGTTGATCAAGTGCAATTACAACATGTGGAATCATGTAAGACGGCAATTTTTCCTGTAATGAATCCTTAATTATTTTTTTTATTTCAACGTTTTTGTTACCATCTATTTCTACAAATGATACTAATTGTCCATTAATTGCTAATACAGTATTTGCAGAAATATTTTCTATTTGACTTATATTATATTCTATTTCTTCAAGTTCAATTCGATAACCATTTATTTTTGCCTGAAAGTCAGCACGACAAATATATTCTATATAACCTTCCCTACTCCAACGTACGATATCTCCTGTTTTATAGATAATTTGTTTTAATCGAGGATGATATATAAATTGAGCTTTGGTACGTGCTTCGTCACCCCAATATCCATTTCCTACACCTACACCACCAATATACAAATCTCCAGGTACACCAATTGGAACATAGTTTAAATTCTCATCCAGAACATAAAGCTTTTGATTAGCCATTGCATACCCATAAGGTAAGCTATGCCATCCTTCTTCTATATTATCTATCTTATACCATAGAGAAATAACAGATACTTCAGTTGCACCACCAGAATTTATTACACTTGCATTCCTAAATAAGTGTAACATTTTTTTTGCCAATGATAATGGAAACACATCACCACTTAGCAAAATACATTTAAAGTTATCTTTAATAGATTTAGCTTTTTTTTCCTCAATTATGGGTAATGTTTCAACAAGCATTGACATTTTAGCTGGAACACTAAACCAAGTATTAACCTTTTGTTTATAAGTTAATTCAAGTATATGTAATGGTTCATTTTGAAGATCTTTATCAGGAAATACAATCGTGCCACCAACCATTAAAGTACTGAACATTTCAAAAACGGACAAATCAAAAGTTAAACTGGCTGTTGAAATAGTTATAGTATCAGAGGTAAATTGGTAAGTATGAGTTAAATCTACTAAAGAATTAATTACCCCACGATGATGTAACATAGCACCTTTGGGTTTACCTGTAGATCCTGAGGTAAAAAGAACATATGCCAAATCATCTTGACTTTGTTGACGTGTTAAATGTGTAGAACATTCATTTCCCCAAAGTTTTGTGTCATTTATATCTATTAAATGATCAAAATTTATTTTTAAAGATAGCTTTAATTTTTGTATAAGGCTATTTCCAATTACAATATTACACTTTCCTTGTTGCATTACTTCTATTATACGTGATTGAGGCCACTGTGTATCTGCAGGCAAATATGCTGCCCCTGCTTGCATGATAGCCAAACATGCAACCACCTGCTGCCAACCTTTATCTAAAATTACTCCAACTAGAGTGCTTGGTTGAACACCTAACTTTTTAAGATAATGTGCTAATTTATTTGAATAGATATATAATTCTTGATAAGTTATTCTGTTTTCATTATCTAAAATGGCAATATAACTTGGATGTGATAGCGCTTGATCAATAAATACCTCATGTATACATGAACTTATATATTTTTGTGGCAAGTTAACTTTTCCTTGCTGTTGCATTATATCATCAACTGTTGTAATATTTAGGTTATTTTGGTGTGGGGAAAAATTGAGAATCGGTTTATAATGTTTCCAAGAGACTGTTTGGATATCTTTTAACAATAAAGTTTCATTAGTAAACTGTTCTAATATAAATAGGTATGAATTAATGAAAGTTTTGATAGTCTCTAGCTTAAAAAGTTCTGTAGAAAAATTAACTAATCCACTTAAATCAGATTTACTATCATCAATAGTAACATCAAGATCAAACTTGGACATTTTATAAAATGAAAGATCCGTTATAAGTTTAAATGGAGTATCAATAGGAATATTCGTCTCAAAACTCTGAGTATTAAATAATATTTGAATTAAGCTGTGTTGCTGATTATCATTAATATTAAGTTTTTCGATGACATTTTCAAGATATATATATTGATTTTTAAATGCATCTATAATTTTTTCACTGAGTAAAGCAAACAAATCTGATAAATTATTAATTTTAGAAAAATCAATACGAATAGGCCAAGTACTAACAAAATATCCTACTAAGTTATTAAAATCAGTGTGATTCCTATTTGACATAGACGTTGCAGCCATTACATCATTTTGATTAGCAAATCTACTTAACACCAACATAAATCCAGACATTAGAATAGTATTTAAACTAACCATACTTTCTCTAGCAATACACCGTAATCTATTAGATAGCTTCAAACCTAGATTAAAAGTAAAATTATCTCCAGCAAATGGATCATCATTATTTTTTAAAGAATGGTCTTTATATAAATTAAGTGGCTTTATGCCTTTCAATTCTTTGAGCCAAAAGTCTAATTGTTGCATATAAGTATGGTTACTAAAATTATAATGGTTGTAATATTTGCTTATATCGCTGCCAAATAGAGTAATCGGGTATATCAAATTTATATCATGATCTGGTTGATTATAAAAATGAGTTAAATCTCTAGCTATAACTTCTTGGGAAATACCATCACATACTATATGATGTAAATTAATTACAACATACTGTAAATTCTCTTTTTCAATTATATAATGGTAAAGGCGAAAAACCGATTTGGATAAATCAAATTTTAGACAAATATCAACCTGTAGCTTTTTATAAAATTCCCGTTTCAAATCAATTTTCGCTTCAATATATTTAAATTCAATCTCTTTATCTATTACCTTTAATAAATTATTATATTTATTAATAACAAATCTGGAACGAAATGCCTCATGACGTTTAACTAATTTTGATATAGCATGTTTAAACTTATCTATATCTATATCTATAACATCATTAAGCTCAAATATTATCGGTACAGAATAAGCAGAACGTAATGGGGAAGCTATTTGCTCTACATGCCATAAACGGGTTTCAGGTATCGATGCATTAAATGTAATAGTCTCATCGAAAATTGGAGGATGCGTAACTTCAGGCTGTAAAACTTCTTGTGGAGAAACTTTTATATAGTCTAATAATTTACGAATAGTTCGTTTTTCAAAAATGTCAGCTGCGGAAATTTTATTATTAATTTGTAATGAGATCCTCGAACTCAATCTTATAGCATGAAGTGAGTTACCTCCTAACCTAAAGAAATCGTCCTCAATTCCAATCTTATTTCCACTTAATCCTAGTACCTCTGCATATATCGATACTACCTTCTGCTCTAATTCATTGCGTGGTGCTACATATTCATCTGCACTCACAAACCCCGGATTTGGTAATGCCTTACTATCTAATTTACCATTTATTGTTAACGGTAACTTATCTAAATACACTAATACACTTGGTACCATATATCCGGGTAATTTGTTACTTAATTCTTCCAGTAATATCTCATGATCTAACTTTTTATCTGCCACATAATAACCAACTATATATTTATCTCCAATTACATTTCCATCTTTATTTACATGATCTTTTGCTAGCACCACTGATTGTTTAACATCCATACATTGAGACAACGCACTCTCGATTTCACCTAACTCTATCCTATAACCATTTATCTTTACCTGAAAATCATTACGACCCATAAACTCAATATAGCCATTAGCGTTCCAGCGACCCAAATCTCCTGTTTTATACAACCTACCTAATACTGGATGCTCAACAAAGCTAGCATTAGTTCTTTCTTTATCATTCCAATAGTTTAATGCAACTCCAACACCACCAATATATATGTCTCCTACTATTCCTATTGGGCAAACTTGCAAAAATTGGTTTAAGATAAATAATTTCTGGTTAGGCATTGCTGTTCCGTAAGGGATACTACTCCACCAGCTTTGAACTTTTTTTATTTTATACCAAACTGACCAAATACTACCCTCAGTAGCACCACCTAAACTAACTATTTCTGAATTACATGCATAGCTTTTAATTCTATCTGGTAATTTAAGTGGGATCCAATCTCCACTTAAGAGAAATAGCCTTAATGAGTTTACACTTACTTTATTATATTCTGATGCATCTATAAGTAATTCTGCCAACTGCGGTACTGTATTCCATATTGTGATATCATGCTTATTTACTAAATCTAACCAGTATTTGCTATCTTTAATACTCATATGATCAGGAAATATTACTGTACCACCTACATGTACTAATCCAAATATATCATAAACTGACAAATCAAAACTTAGTCTAGATAATGCAAGGACTTTATCAGTACTATTTACTTTAAATTCTTGGTTAATCGCATATATTGTGTTTATAGCACCTTGATGACTTATTGTAACACCCTTAGGTTTACCTGTAGATCCTGAGGTAAATATTACATAGGCAATATCTGTTGCTTTTACTCTTGGTAAATTTGTTAGATCTAGTTTTATACTTAAATTACTATCATTTTTCAGTATCTCTAATATATCTTCAATAATTATTAGATCATATTTGTTACAAAGTAGCTCAATATTATAATAACTATCCTCACTTTGTTTTTTAGATATTAATAATGTATTAACTTCTCCAACTTCCAAGACTTCAAATACTCTATTTAATGGCCATTCTATATTTAGCGGTAAATAACCATGTCCTGACTTCATAATTGCAAGTGCTGCAACAGCTTGATTATATCCTTTTTCACTTAAAATACCTACAAGTTTTCCCCTTGATCCACATAAATAGCTTGCTAATAAACTCACATCTCTTACTAGATATCCATAACTATACTCTAAGCCATTTGGATCAATTATTGCTACATTATTGGGGTTCTTAGCTGCTTGTTCCTCAAATAAACCATGAAGAGTTTTATCTTCTGGATAAGCTTCCTCTAAATCATTCCAAATCTTAGTCACTTTAATATAGTCTTCTTCTGATAATAAGGGTATATCCGCTAGTCTATTTTGCGACAATTTTTTATTATTTGCTAAGACTTTGATACATCTATTGATAATTTCAACCACACTACTATTCACATCACTGTAATAAACTGTAAGATTATTACTTATAACATTAAAAATAATTTGATGTTTATCTATATTCTCTGTTATAACCCCACTATAAATAGCAATTTTACTAGATAAATTTAACTGATAACGATAAGCGAAGTCTTTAGCTAAAAAAAAGATCTTGTTTTCTACGTCAATTTCTTCATATTTCTTATTAAGATCAGATTTATTTATAACTAAAATCTCAATTTCTTCAAACAAACTTTCTAGAATATTGCTAGTAAATTTTGTTTGATGATAAATTTTAATAAAGAAACTACTGTTAGTCAATTGTGTCAAAATAACTTTTAAAAATAATTTCAACAAACTAAGGTTTATACCTTCAACTAATAATTCTGTTTTTATATATTGCGATAAAGATAATTCGTCTTTTATTTTCACTGAATCAATATCTGACTCATAATTATTAAGTAAATTATTAATATGCCTAAAATTAATACCCTCATTTTGTTTTATTTTGCTAATTAGCCCTAAATCTATATCAGAAATTTCAACTTCATCAAATTTTTCAAGGTCAGGTAGTCTAAGCTCACCATATAATGTTCGGAAATTACAATATACATGGTCTATTTTATTTATTTTACTATTTGGCTCTTTTTTTTCTATAATATAATATTTTCCATGAAGCTTTATTTTTACTGTTGCAATTGGATTTTGGTATCCTTCCCCAAAATTTAACGCATTTAATAAGACATTAATCTTTTCAATACCCCATTTAGAATTAATCATCCCATAATTATCAGGAATATGAGAACGACCAAAATATGTTTTGGTTATAAGATCTTGTTTTACAGGATTTAAGCCATTAATTTCGATATCATAGATAATTTGTTTAAACCCAATCAATGCATATTCACTACATTTAAGATTGAGAGAGAACGCAGTCTCATTATCTTTTATGCAAATTGTGCTTTGAAATAATATATCACCTTCATCAATTCTAGAAGTAATTGAATGCCATGTAATACCATGCTTATTCTCACCATTTAATAGTGCCCATGTTGTACTATATAAACCTGCGTACTTAGGCAGTAAGCTATCATGGTAATTTATTGCAATTAACGGCCTTACCCTGTACAAAAACTCATCAGATAAGATAGATGGATTTATGATACTAAATAAGTAAAGTTCCTTATCTTCAATTTCTTCTATATTTATGTTTGCTATATTTTTTGAAATGCACCATTCTCGTACAATTGTATCCTCTGAGATAATGCTTATAATTTGCCATTTTTTTGCAAGTAAATATTCAGCACATGCAATACATAAATTAGTTTCACCAATTATTAATGCTTTTTTCATGATTTCAGATAGCTAATAAAAAATTATATTTCAAGAATTATTAGAATAGACAATACAAACTCTTGGGTTAAACCTTACTTTTAAGATTACGATGTTCATTGTAATAATCTTAAAATGAGATTTTAACAAATTCTGCTAGATTTGTTAAATTATGATTTTAATCATTAAAATACCCACCCCCTAATAATACCATATTATATTTACAAAGGGTATCAAATAAACTATTTGATTGTAAACAGATTTAATTACATCATTAAAGACAAAACTAGATATCTTACTTAAAAATGACTGAAGTAGATATGCTTATGATATAATGAATAGCTGTATTTGGAAGGAAACTGTCATGATTAAAGTTGGTATTGTTATGGGTAGTGATTCAGATTGGGCAGTAATGCAACATGCAGCAAAAACCCTAAAAGATTTTGGGGTTAATTATGAAGCGTTAGTTGTATCTGCACACCGTACTCCAGATTTAATGTTTGAATATGCCGAATCAGCAGAATCTCACGGTCTTAAAGTTATAATTGCTGGGGCTGGAGGTGCTGCGCATTTACCTGGCATGTTAGCTAGTAAAACAATTGTGCCTGTCCTTGGAGTACCTATTCCGTCAAAGTATCTAAAAGGAGAAGATTCTCTCCTATCCATAGTACAAATGCCTAAAGGAGTTCCAGTAGGCACCCTGGCAATTGGTGAATCCGGCGCGATAAATGCAGCCTTACTAGCTATTGCAATCTTAGCAAGATATGATGAAAGCTTGGCAATTAAACTCCACCATTTCAGAAAGAAGCAAACTGATATGGTGCTAAATATTAATCTACCAGAAATTGAATCTAATTAACTCCCATATCGACAAATAATAAGGAGCCATAGTGAACGACCGCAATTCGATTTTACCACCCGCAGTACTTGGTATTGTGGGTGGTGGCCAACTTGGGCAAATGTTTGCGTTCAAAGCACGTGAGATGGGGTACGGTGTTGCTATCTTAGAACCAGATGAAAATGCCCCAGCTAAAACTTTTGCTAATTACCACATTGTTGCTAGGTATGATGACAAAAAAGCACTGAATGAACTAGCAAGATTATCTAGTGTAATTACCACTGAATTTGAAAATGTGCCAGCAGATAGCCTTAAATATTTATCACAATTTAAACCAGTATATCCTCACTATAAAGCTTTGGAAATTACACAAAATAGAATTAAAGAAAAAGATTTTTTTAATGAAATTCAAATTCATACTGCTTCATATAAAGCAATTATAAGTATTAACGATGTTGAACAAATTGATGAATCACTATTTCCAGGGATATTGAAAACAGCAAGCGGTGGTTATGATGGTAAAGGTCAAATTCAAGTAAACTCAAAACAAGAACTACAGTTAGCTTTTGAAAAGTTAAATACAAGCTGTATTTTAGAAAAAATTGTTGATCTTAAAATGGAGCTATCTGTAGTAGTATCAAAAAATCTATTTGAAACGGAAGTATTTCCAGTTACAGAAAATATTCATAAGAATGGGATACTTGATATATCAATCGCACCAGCAAGAATTAATGATGAATTAACCCATCGTGCACAACAATATGCAATTAAAATAATTAATCATTTAGACTATATTGGAGTACTTGCCATAGAATTCTTTATTTCTAAGAATAATGAAATTTTAGCAAATGAAATGGCACCACGACCACATAATTCAGGGCATCACACTATCGAATCTTGTATGACATCTCAATTTGAGCAACAAATTCGCTCCATATGTAACTTAAAGCTTGGAAAAACAGATTTACATACTCCAAGTATCATGCTCAACTTATTAGGTGACATTTACCCTAATGGTAATAATCCGGATTGGGATAAAATATTGAGTAAATATAATAATGCAAAACTACATTTATATGGCAAGAAGATAGCAAAACCCGGCAGAAAAATGGGACATGTGACCTTAATTGGAGCTGACAGAGAAAAATTACTTCAAGATATAGCACAAATAAAAGCAAACCTTCAAGAAGTTTAAATAAAATCATAGTGAAATATAAATGAAAAAAATACTACTTTCAATGATTATCTTTATTTGTTTTGTTAATTTAGCATATGCAAGTAATGTAATTTCAGATAACAGTCATAACCCAGTTGTTTTTTTATGGCTAGTGGTTTTCATATTTCTATCACGTAGCTTATCAATCGTTAAGAAAGTTGGCTTACCTATTGTCGTTGGTGAAATTCTATCCGGAGTTATTCTTGGAGATTTGGGTAGATTTGGAATAACTATATTTACAAGTGCAGAGAGTAACGAAATTATTAAATTTTTAGCAGAACTAGGTTCAATTATTCTAATGTTTGAAATTGGGTTAGAATCAAAGCTTAGTGATTTAAGAAAGAATTTTAGAGTAGGATTTATTGTTGCGTTAAGTGGTTCTATACTTACCTTTACCGGTGGCTTCTTAGTCTCCAAATATTTACTTCCCAATGATAATATCCTACGTAATTTACTATTTGGAGTAATTACAGCAGCAACGGCAACAGGAATTTCAGCAAAAACGTTCAAAGATATGAAAATCATTCGTTCCAGAGAAGTAAAAATCGTGTTAGTTGCATCAATTATTGACGAGCTATTCAGTATTTTGTCTTTTGGTATTATTTCATCTATGATTTTGACTACTACTGTAAGCCTATTTCATATTTCCATTGGTCTTCTTCAAGTTCTTGCATTTTTTATCTTTGCAATAGTATTTGGTCAATGGATTACCCCATTCATTACTAAATGGTCAATAAAGATTCATGCTGGAATAAATATGAAAATTGGTGTTTTATTAATTATTTGTTTCTTATTTTCATGGATTGCTTATATAAGTGGTCTGGCTACAGTTATTGGTGCATTTATTGCAGGGTTAGTACTTGATCAGATATATTTCAATAGTTTTGCCAAATCTAGCTTTTTTATTGACTTGAGAGAAATTGCCTATAATATGGAGAATACTCAAGTAAAACAAGATCTATTTAATTTAATACAAAAGCAGGAATCCAGAACTTTAGAAGAACTGATTAAACCTTTATCTCTACTATTTGTACCAGTTTTCTTTATTTATATAGGCTTAATGCTAAAAGTTGATATTTTATTCCAAAAAAATACCTTAATGCTAACTTTAATCTTGCTTACAATAAGCTTTGCAGGTAGAATAATTAGTGGCTTTTTCACAAAAAAACAATACTATAAACTAAATAATCTAGTAATAGGTTTAGGCATGACCCCAATTGGCGAAGCTGGTCTTATTTTTGCTGCATTTGGTAAGAGTATGGGGTTAATTGATGAAGTATCTCTTGCTGCAATAGTTGCAACTTTAGTGATCTCTTCTATTATAACACCAATTTTAATAAAATTTGCAATTAATCAAAATGGAATTAATCAATGACACAACCAATTAAATCTCTAAATAAAATATACTCAGGGAAAGTACGTGATTTATATGAGATTGATGAAAAAATCATGCTTATGGTCGCAACAGATCGTCTTTCTACTTTTGACATAATTCTAAATCAGCCAATACAAGATAAGGGTAAATATCTAACTAAAATATCTTTATTTTGGTTTAACTATTTTAAAAATTTAGTGCCAAGTCATTTAGTTGATTATGATTTGAGCAAAATATTAACTAACTCTGAACTTGAATATGTAAAATGTAGGAGTTCTGTTGTTAAGCGTTTAAAGCAAATCCCTATTGAGGTAATTGTGCGAGGTTATTTAGCTGGCTCTGGATATAAAGATTATATTAAAAATGGAGAAATATCTGGAGTTAAATTACCACATGGTTTAAAAAATGCACAAAGATTACCTGAACCAATTTTTACTCCTTCAACAAAAGCAGCATGTGGAGATCATGATGAGAACATCACAGTAACGGAATGTGAAAATTTAATTGGTAAAGAACTCACACTTAAAATAAGTGATCTTGCAATTAAATTATATCAAACGGCTTCTAAATATGCAGAAACAAAAAACATTATTATAGCTGATACCAAATTTGAATTTGGTCTTGATGAAAATGGAACTTTAACTCTCATGGATGAAGTGCTTACCCCTGATTCATCCAGATTCTGGGATAAAGATACTTACATAATCGGCAGTAATCCGCCAAGCTTTGATAAACAGTTTGTTCGAGATTATCTGGAATTAGAGATAAAGTGGAATAAACAACCACCGATTCCTGATTTGCCTAATGAAATAATAGCAAAAACACAGGCTAAATACATTGAAATTACAAATAGATTAATTTAGATTATTTTTAGTGATTTTAAATTCTTGGCTACCAATGAAACTACACAGATTATATTTAAGAACCTGAATCTTCTCTCTTTTTCATATTATATTTTGTATAGATACATAAAGATCCATAGGTACCCCAGTCCCCATTAAGTCTTTACTCTAGAAATAATTTATGACATTACCTCAAAAGGAACAAAATTTCGTAATTTCTTAAAATCTTCTTCAACATTATATCTATCACCATATAAACGTATTTCACCAGCTTTTTGGACAGATAAGTCCTCTGCATCTATCAATACTTGACCTACATGTATATTCCAATTTATCGAATAGTTAGAATTAAAATCAGGCTTATTTAAAAATTCTACAGTACCATTTCTGGTTGGGAAAAAAGCAAATGCAGGATAGAAGCCACTTACTCTTGGTTCAAGTTGATAATCAAATCCCATGCGAATCAGGAAATGTGCTTTCTCAATATCAACATTGTCGTATAATTGGTACATCCATCTAATATCGCCACCAGGGGGTCTTGCTGACATTTCTAAAAAGACTAACTCACCGTCTGGCTTGCAAAATATTTCCATATGAGTAGCCCCATCAGGTGGGTTTAAGACTGATAATGCACAAGCATTGAAATTCGAAATATTATGATATATTGTAGTATCATGTGGTACTAAACGTGTACCAATGTTTTTTCCATTAGTAATTTCATGACATGGAAACGTTCCTTCACCCATTTGGGTATATATTATTTGACCTGCTTGAACAATTCAATCACAGTGATATAGAATACCTTAAATA
>JBKDHQ010000136.1:0-7357 GCA_046336365.1 Neisseriaceae bacterium | reverse complement strand
AACGCCTCTAATGCTACTTTTGCTTTAAATGCATTGTCATAGCTCGTCTTTTTAACCATTTTTTACTCCATATAAAATAATTAGAATTTTAACCTAATTATTTCTATGACGGTGGATCAAATTTCAGGGCACATTATACATTTTTATACTCCCAATACTTGTTAACATTCCTTATTATACAACATTTTCTTAGCGCCGGTTTGCCGTGCGATGAAATTGCGATAGCATTATCAAATACCTTCTAAAATGAAAGAAAAATACCCATTTTTAGTTTGCGAAATTATATAAATAAAGAATAAAGACTTGAAACATACCCATTAAGATATGTTAACTCATCACAGTATTCTTTTACACTCTTATTTTTATATTTTTTATCAAAGCATATATACTTTAACATTAGGCAAAATTATAATATTAGCAATTAGAGATTTAATACACTATAGAATATCTAAGAAATAATCTTATTAGAAAAAATGTCTAATATTATGATTAATTTCTGTTACAATAATAATACAATAAATAATTTTTTTATTAAGTTAGTGTAAAGCATTTAAAATAAATATATAAAAATATTATAAAGATTTAATATTTTAAAAGATTATTAAATCGATAAAACACATATACCCTTTTAATTTTAGGAGTCATTATTATGTATGCTGGAAAATGTTCTAATATTAGAAGCACTATTTCATCATATCAGGAGCATGGTTCTGATAAGTTATTTGACAATCAAGCGCATAATACACAGAGTGTAGTTGATAACTTAATAATGACAAATACAAAAAGATTGGCAAAATTAAATTTATCCAAACTATATTGTAACCATGATGGCAGTTGTAGGGGAGCAGTACGTTATTTCTTAGAAGGTTTTGCAAACGCATATCAAAATATTGAAGAGAAGAGCCGTTTAAAAGATAAGCTTATATATAGTTTAGAGTTGCAAGAGAAAAATATTATGAATAATCAAGCATTATCAAAAATATCTGAGTATCAAAATAGTAGTATATGGAATCAAACAACTTTAAAATTTGCTCAATCAATACATAGTAATGGAAATAGCATATCAAAAACCATTATTGATATGATTCAGTTAATGAAATTAAATAACTTAGATAGCTTATTTAGTGAAATTTTTACTTATGAACACGCACTAGCATTTATAATATTTAGGAATAGAGATGAATTTAAATTCACTTATTATGATCCGAGTAATGGGATATATTCTAAAATAACCTTAAATCAAGAGAAAATCAATTTAGAAACTATTAGCACCATAACAAAATCTATGGACTATCTTGTCAATAATCCTCAATTATATCTTTATGTAAAATGCTACTCTCTAAATACAACAATGACAACGACTACTTTAGAGCAGCCTTGTTTTCAAGAATTACCTCAAGACATAAAATACCAGCAACAACTCCTAATTCTGGCCATAGAAATGGAGGATTATAGTTTAGTTAGAGATTTATTAAATTTAACAAAGTTAAATTTAAAGTTTAAATGCAATAATGTTACTCCAATTTCAGTTGCTACAGCTAACCAAAACGAAGAGATTATTAAATTACTGGCAGAGTATGACCCCGACATTGTTAATTATCTTGACCAAAAGGGTTATTCTCCATTAGGAATAGCTATATATAAAAAAGATGTTACCACGGCAAAGCTTTTATTAGAATTAGGCGCATTAGTTGATTTCCCAAAAGGGAAGTTGAGTCCTTTAAAAATATCTGAATTTTATAAATGTTTAGAAGTTGATCAACTACTTAGAAATTATACACCAGAGGCTGGTTGTAGTATATTATAAAAATAGAAGAACAGCTAGCTAACTTATACTAGTAAGTAAGATTGATTTCACTATTAGCAGAATAATAGTGAATTATTGATAAATCGTATATAAGGGTACCAAGCAGATTGATGCGTAAATATACGCTAAGGAATTTCTGGATACATAACTACTACTTTTTTTAATTTTTTATATTCAAACTCCTCATTAATTTCAGCTAACTTTTTTTTCAATTTAGCCTCTAGATCTTCTACAGTTGGTAAATTAAATTGATATGTACTAGCAAGAATCTGCTTAGTTTTTTCACCTAGACAATATTTAAACATAGGATTGCTTTTTTTTGGTGCATAAAATTAAACTAATGGTAGGGTTATCACTTTCTAATTTGGGGGTTGTAACCGCAAAGCTCAGAAATTTTCCAAACCTAAAGTAACTAAAACGAAACTTTTTTTACCTAAACCTTGACGTAATATATTCTGCTATAATATTTATAAATCTCTTCATAGGAAATATAAAATAATAAAAATTAAAGGAATTGATAAAAATGCTGAAATTATTATACATCCTATTATATTAATATATATCATAAATAAGCAGGAAAGTGTACATAATAGAATATATAGTATTATAAGCCATTGAAAGCATTTTAATATAGTAAAATTATTTTTTAATTTACTCTGTTCATCTAGGTTCATTGGTTTATTATATATAATTTTATTCATAAAACCTATATTTAGATTATCAAATCCTTTATTACTTTGTAAATAGCAGAAAATTAAAAAAATAATTGTTAATGTGTAGGGTAATAAAATAATAAGAGCTTTAATAAAGCTGATTTCTGATCTATGTTGCATAATAAAGTGTATGCTAAATCCACTTAAAGCTATAGCAATAGTAAATAACATATTTCCTATTATATGAGTCTGCTTATGAATTAGATCAGTATGTATCTTGAGCATATCAAAAGATATTTTTTGTTGTATTTCAGAAATTCTTTTTTTTTCTATAAAAGCCCTCCTCCCAATAATTTTTCTAAAACTCATACCTAACTCTTTTTGCATAAATTTTTCCTATTTCTAAAACTTAAGTTTATTACGTATATCCCATTCCTGTATTTATATTTTAATTGTCAGTATTTTTTCACTTTTTTGGTTTTTTAGTAATCTCTTTTGAAAACTCTAACACAGAAAATAGTTTGAACTTTGCTGTAGTTTTAATAGACTCTGTTTCAAAATCAGCTTCATTAGGCATCATTATTTCACTAATTAAATTTCCAACCTTCTGATTTAGTTTCTCTGTTTCCTTATCGCTCTCTCCGCTTTCTAATAATTCAGCTACAGATCTTGTTGCTTCACGTACTTTTGTAAATGTTTCCACTATAGCAATTGTTGTGGCTGTAGCACGTGAACTTTTTAGTATTGTTGCTAACATATACAGCCCCTTCTCTGTAAACGCTTTTGGGAGTTTTACTTTTCCACCACCTAAAGGTGTAGGTGAAGTCGCAATTCGCGGCTTCACCCTACCCCACTCTTGCGCAGTTAATTCAATTAAGTAACCTTCAGGAAATTTGTCTGGATTTCTACTTACGGCTTCATTAACACGTTTAGTCTCGATACCATATAACTCTGCTACTACAGAATCAAGAAGTACTTTTTGATTGCGGATATGAATTATTTTATCTTCAACAGTTTTATTTAATGTTACAATCTCTGACATACACAGCCCCTGTATAATTTTAATTATTAATTGGCCAGACGGTGTTTAACAAGTTTAAATGTAAAATTTGAAGATTAGCATTTTGCATAAAATTTTATTTATAAACTTATAATATGTATTGCCAACCACAAATTATCTCTTATTATATTTCAATAAAACAAAGTTTTTTTAACTTTTTAATTTTGCTAAAGCGTTACGCTTGGCATTTTCGTTAGTTTTTGCATAAAATTGAGCTGTAATTGTTATGTTACTATGTCCTAACAAATCTTTGATAGTAGATAAATTAACATCTTTATCAACTAATGTTCTAGCAAACGTATGCCTAAAAATGTGCAACCCGGTTTTAGAAATACCAGCTTTGGAAAGCAAATGCCCTACTTCTTTATATAGTATACTTCTATTACATAAATTTCCATGAGTTGTCATAAATACATATTCATTACCCGGTGATTTTTCTAATAAAAATTCAACATTCTTTGCTATAATATCATAGGAAATATAAGTGTAACGCTCTTTGTTGCCCTTTCCTTTAATTAATATAGTATAAATAAGACTATGGTTTTTGTCATTATATTCAGAAATATCTGACCATTTTAGGTTTATTAATTCAGATATACGGATACCAGTATACATAAGGATTTTAACCAATAAAGAGTTACGCTGTGCTAAAAATTTATTTGTTTGATCTAATTTAGACAGATAGTTTAATAATAAACTTTGTTCATTTTGAGTAAAAGATTCCTTTTCTTTTTGCTCAGTTTTAATTTTTATGCCATTAATGTTGGTTTTTAAGTGGCCATATGTTTTTATATCACTATCAGCTAGAAAAAAAAGAAAATTTTTTATAACGGTTAAATGTAATTTTTGAGAACTTTTACTTAATTTACTTTTTGTTAATTTATTCAAGTAATTGCTCAGAAAATATTTATTAATATCAGAAATAGTTAATATGTCATTTTCTGCATATTCATCAGCCACAAATTCATAAAATCGTTCAAGAATAGTTTTTGTTTGGTAAACTGTGTTTTTAGATAAATTTGAAGATATTTTGTTTTCTATATATAAATTAGAATATTTATCTAAGATTTGCAGAATATCTAGATTTTGGTCTATTCTGTCAATATTTATTGATTTTGAGGTTTTCTTACTATTTTTTAGCATTTTATTTATTTCTTTAAGAAAATCATTTAATGTTTTTTGATAAATTACAGCATTATACTACAAAATTATATAATTATGCATATTTTTGCAACATTATTACTTATAATGTTATGTTTTTGCACATTATAAATGCCTAAAATAGTAAAAATTTTTGCTGCCCCACCCTTTAAATAATGTTATATATTTTTTAAAAGATAAAATTTTATAAAATAATAACAAAATCATTAAATAATATGCTATAATCACTATAATATTAAGTCAATTTCATGGAGGCGCAATTATGGAAGAATATCAATTAGTATATAGCAATTTACAAAAAAATAAAAATAATCTCCCATATGATGTTATTTTTTATAAAAATAAGTTTTATGCAGGAAATGACTTATTTCGTAATTTTTATAGCTATATTACAGAAAAATTAGACATTCCTGTAAAAACCTTTATAACGTATAGTCAAGCACAAAAACACTTTCTTAATCATATTTAATACGAAAGCACTAAAATGGAGAAAAATGCAAGTTTAGATAATATTTCAACAGTAATAAATAGCCAAATAACAGAAGATACTCACATTACTAAAAAAATCTCATTTAAAAGAGAGACTCTAAGGGATTTAGCTACCTTAGCTGAGCGAGAATATTTTGATAATAAAATGAAGCAAGATGATAAATTGTCTAATATGCTTGATAAAATTATTAGCGAATACTATCACAGATGGTTACTTAGCAGCAGCCAAAAAACAAAATAAAAGTTAGATTTGTTTAGAGGCGTAACTAGTGAATCATTATTTTGCTGCTGGATTAATAGTTTGCCTTTAGGGATTTATCATGATTTATATGCAAAATAGGCAAAAAATGAGATATTATTCACTGCATGTTGAACAAGATTTATTTGACACTTGGCGATTAATAAAATCATTCGGAAGCATAATAAGTCGTAGAGGAAGAATTATTAAGCAAGTTTGTGATAGTGAAGAAGAAGCTTGGGAGGAATTAACTAAAATAGAATATAATAAGAGACAACGTGGATACACTTATGCTGATCTAGATAACCACTCAGTATCCCAAAAAATTAACACTTCAAGACTCATAACTTCAACTGCCCCAAAAATTATTCTAGATATCAATCAAATAGAGCTTTTATTGTGATGCGATTCGGTTAACTAAAAAGTTAATTGTAAAAGTATTTTATGGAAAATAAAAATGGAATTAAATAATAGTGATTCTCATGTTAAGAGTGATCTTGTAAGAATAATCGATTTATTTTTAGCAGAACAAAATAAGAAAAGTAATTTTAAATCTCATGAAAGTGATTTATATAATAAATATAGAGAAAATTTAATCTATGCAACATCTAAATTTGAAGAGAGTGAATGTCCTGAATATGATAGAGAGTTATTTCGTGTAATATATATTTTACTTGATATTTGCTTAAAAGGATATATGGTTATAGAAAAAGAATCCGCAAAATGTTTAAATTATATTTTTATACAATTATTAATAAAAAACCAGATAATCAAAAAAACTAGTAATGAAAATAGGTATTATTTATCACCCGGATCACGCTTTGATGCATTTATTAAATCTATATTTTTAATAGGTAGGGAAGATGCATTGATATATATGGAAGATATAGAAGATATTAATAATTTAGTATCCATTTGTTTAAGAAATATTTATTGGTATTTACTTACTATAACAAATGAAGATCAGCCTAATACCCCAATAAATTTCTTCAAATATCTATTGTTAAACTTAAGTTATCATTCTACTGAAGAAGAAATTGATTTAATACAGTTAAATGGCATAGGAAATGACTCACAGTGCACATTCAGGATTGATAAATCAAAAATTAACATTTCTGTTGAGTCATTCTCATATCTCCAAGATATAACTTTTTCATCTTGCAATTTCTTTGGAGGTGCAGTTTATTTCACAGGTTGTATGATTGAGGACTGTAAATTTAGCTGTAGTGATATAAAATTAGAGAAATGTATTATTGTTGGTCAATTTAATATATGGTGTAGAAAATATTTATATTTAAATATTTTATCTTGTTTATATTCAGAGAATATAAAAGAAGAGTCACGTAAATTTACACTGCGTTTAAATAACGTCAATTCTTCTAATATATTAATAGAAAATGCTCATAATATATCATTACATATAGATCAAGCATCTAGTGTTAATAGTTTTATTACTAAAGATAGCACATATGATAGTTTTGAAATTTTGGGAAAAATGCTGGCTTTACCTAATTTCTCTAATATTAAAATTTACTCTTTTATAAAAGTTAAATACAATAACTTTGGATATGCTGATTGTAATGTTTTTTCTGATACATTAAGTAAGATGGGTTGTAAAGAGGCGGCTATAGAATATAAAGCATATGCACTTAAAGCCCGCCAAAAACAATGCAGCACAATAGAAAAATCATTTTTATGGCTCTATTGGATTTTAAATAATAGAGGTAAAAATATTTGGTTACCTTTATTCTGGCTAGTAATAATGATATGTGGGTGGTCTGTATATTATAATTTTAAATTTTATGAACTACACAATATTTATGATTCATTATCCTAAAAAAAGCAGTTGACCTTCTATCATCGGCCTCAGAGCGTCGATAAAAAACTTTTATTTTGATTAGCAATATAATTTTCTATAAAGTTAAGCAATATAGATTGGTGGCTGTATC